>CAYPVL010000041.1:2201-29923 GCA_964414165.1 uncultured Cognatiyoonia sp. | reverse complement strand
ATCCCGGCCTATATGGGCCTGATCAAACAGTTGGACGATAATCTGGGGCGCCTTTTCGCATGGATGGATGAAAAGGGGCTTAGCGAAAACACGATCATCGCTTTCACCTCAGACCATGGTGACTATATGGGTGATCACTGGATGGGGGATAAGGATTTTTATCATGACGTGGCGGTCAAAGTGCCCCTGATCATCGCGGACCCCCGACCAGAAGCTGATGTAAGCCGGGGCACGGTTTCAGACGCACTTGTTGAGATGATCGACCTTGCGCCAACCTTCATGAACGCGCTGGGGTGCGCGACGAAACCCCACATCATTGAAGGGCGTGACCTGACGCCCATCCTGCACGAAACGGGTGGGTTCTCTCGCCAGTATCTGATCAGCGAACACGATTATCACTGGTCAGAAATGGCGCGCACGCTGGATGTGCCGCAAGAGGATGCGCATACCACCATGATCTTTGATGGACATTGGAAATACATTCACTGCGAAGGGTTTGCGCCCGTGCTGTTCGATTTGCAAAGCGATCCTGACGAAATCAATGATCTTGGGCGCTCAGAGGCACCTCAACATGTGGCGGTGCGCGCGCGTATGGATGCAGCTTTGCTAAGGTGGGCGACACGTCACCATACGCGCATTACGGCCACACCTGCTGTTTTGGCACGCCAAAAACGGGCGGCGAAAGACGGAATTCTTATCGGTTTCTGGGATGAGGACGAATACCAAAGCGCCACGGGGCAGGCATTTCGTGATCTCAAGCCTGTTGGACATAGGTGAATGCGCAAACGCGCGTTTCCAGAAATAGAACATCTGTATCTGGCAAGACTGCGATTTTCCCAGTGGCTGCGCTGCCCAATGATGCAGCTTGCGCCAGAACGCCCTAAAGCCCAGCGATCTGCGTCAAAAGCCTGCGCAGCTGCGCCTGTTCAGCTGATGTGAATTCCGACATTATTTCTGCATCAAAGCGCGCCGCTTCGTGATACAGATCCTCAAACACGCGCTTGCCCGATGCCGTCAGGCCCAAAGCCTCATGACGCCGATCATCGGGAAGCTGCGTCCGGCTCAGATAGTTTTTTGCCTCCAAAGCCTGCACCGCGCGGCTGACCTTTGTTTTGTGAATGCGGGCGCGGGTGCAGATGTCTTTCGCGGTCATTTCGCCATAGCGACCAAGGTGAAAGATCACGCGCCATTCGGTGCGCAACATGCCGTATTTGGATTTGTAATAGGATTCAAAGCGGCGGCTTGTGATGTCCGCTGCCTGATTCAACAGATAGGGGATGAAATCGACCAAATCGAAGGATGTTTTATCTTGCATAGTTCAAAATTAGACCTTGTTAGTTGCAAAAGCAACTATTATGAGTAAGGTAGTTACGAAAGGGACTATCTGATGAACAAAGATATTTCACCGTCGCAATTGCAATCCGCAGCAACCCCTGTTGGCACCCATGCAGGCTATATGCCCGGCTTTGGCAATGATTTCGAAACCGAGGCGCTGCCGGGCGCGCTGCCCCAAGGCATGAACTCGCCCCAAAAGGTGAATTACGGACTTTATGGTGAACAGTTATCTGGCACCGCCTTTACCGCCCCCAGCCATCAGAACGAACGCACATGGTGCTACCGTATTCGCCCATCGGTCAAGCACACGCACCGCTTTGAAAAGATCGACCTGCCGCACTGGAAATCCGGCCCCCATGTGGACCCGGATGTTGTGTCGCTGGGTCAATACCGCTGGGATCCTGTGCCCCATAGCGCCGAAAGTCTCACGTGGCTGACGGGTATGCGCACAATGACCACAGCAGGGGATGTGAACACGCAAACCGGGATGGCGTCCCATATCTATCTGGTCACCGACAGCATGGTGGATTCCTACTTTTATTCTGCCGATTCCGAATTGCTGGTGGTGCCGCAAGAAGGCCGCCTGCGCTTTTGCACCGAACTTGGTGTGATCGACATCGCCCCGCAGGAAATCGCGATCATTCCGCGTGGCTTGGTCTACCGGGTCGAAGTGCTTGAAGGGCCGGCCCGTGGCTTTGTGTGCGAAAACTACGGTCAGAAATTCGAACTGCCCGGACGCGGCCCCATCGGGGCAAACTGCATGGCCAACCCACGCGATTTCAAAACGCCTGTTGCGGCCTTTGAAGACCGCGAAGTGCCAAGCACGGTCACGATCAAATGGGCCGGACAATTCCACGAAACCAAAATCGGGCATTCGCCCTTGGACGTGGTCGCATGGCACGGCAACTACGCGCCCTGCAAATACGATCTGCGGACCTACTGCCCGGTTGGCGCGGTGCTTTTCGATCACCCGGACCCGTCGATCTTCACGGTCCTCACTGCACCATCAGGCGTTGAGGGCACCGCGAACATCGACTTTGTGCTCTTCCGGGATCGCTGGATGGTGGCCGAGGATACATTCCGTCCGCCGTGGTATCATAAGAACGCCATGTCCGAACTGATGGGCAATATCTATGGGATTTATGATGCAAAACCAAAGGGGTTCGTGCCCGGAGGCATGTCGCTTCACAACATGATGCTGCCCCATGGCCCGGACAAAAACGCCTTTGAAGGGGCCTCCAACGCGCACCTCAAGGCCGAAAAGCTGGAAAACACGATGTCCTTCATGTTCGAAACCCGCTTCCCCCAGCACCTGACCGCCTTTGCCGCGAATGAGGCCCCGTTGCAGGACGACTACATTGATTGCTGGGCGGATATTGAAAAGAAATTTGACGGCACGCCGGGGAAGAAATGAAACTCTATTCCTACTGGCGCTCGACCACATCCTACCGGGTGCGGGCGGCGTTGAACCTCAAAGGGCTGGCCTATGACATTGTGCCAGTTGATCTGGTCGCTGGCGATCAGCGCAGCACGGATTACGCTGCGCTGAACCCCGGACTGGGGGTGCCGACACTGGTGCTGGATGACGGCACCGTGCTGACGCAATCGCTTGCGATCCTAGACTATCTGGATGCGATTGCCACGCCCCGGCTACTGCCCGAAGATCCTGTCGCGCGCGCCAAGGTCATGGCTGCCGCCCACGCCATCGCGCTTGACGTTCATCCCGTGAACAACCTGCGCGTCGTGCAACATGTGCGGACAAAACACGGGGCCAGCGCCGAGGATGCGCAGGCGTGGATGCAGCATTGGATGCACGCAGGGTTTGCTGCGACCGAGGCGATGGTATCAGACGACACACCATTCGCCTTTGGCAACGCCCCCGACCTTGCCGACATCTGCATCACGGCCCAGCTTTACAACGCCCACCGCTGGGGCGTCGACCTGACGGCCTATCCAAAACTGCAACGGGTCGAGGCCGCGTGCCTTGCCCTGCCAGAAATCACCGCCGCCCATCCCGATCAACAACCAGACGCGAAAGTCACCACATGAGCCTGATGAAATCATGGGTCGCCAGCGCCAATAACGCTGACACACCCTTTCCTTTGAACAACCTTCCTTACGGTGTCTTTTCGGTGCGCGGCGATGATCCACGCTGCGGCGTTGCGATCGGGGATATGATCCTTGATCTGGCCGCGACCGAGGCGGCGGGGCTGTTGGACCTCTCTGATGATCTGCTGTTTGATGTGCCATTCTGGAACGACGTGATGGAGCAGGGGCCCGCGCTTTGGGCCGCCCTGCGCGCCCGGTTGACAGAGCTGCTGGGGGCGGGCGCATCCGAAGAACCACTCCTTACCCCGCATCTTATTGCCCAAGCCGATGCGCAGATGCACATGCCTTTCCTTGTGGCCGAATACACCGACTTTTATGCAGGCAAACATCACGCCACGAACGTCGGGACCATGTTCCGGGGCGCAGAAAACGCGCTGCCCCCGAATTGGCTGCACATCCCGATTGGCTATAATGGACGGGCCTCGTCTGTGGTTGTGTCCGGCACCGATATCATCCGGCCCAACGGCCAGACCAAAGCGCCTGATGCTGACATGCCAAGCTTTGGGCCATGTAAGCGGCTGGATATCGAACTGGAAATGGGGGCCGTTGTCGGCACATCAACGCAACTTGGCCAGCCCATCACTGTGGCCGAAGCAGATGCGATGATCTTTGGATATGTGCTGCTGAACGACTGGTCCGCGCGCGATATTCAGGCTTGGGAATATCAGCCGCTTGGTCCGTTTCAGGCCAAAGCCTTCGCCACCTCTATCAGCCCTTGGATCGTGACCACAGCCGCACTGGACCCTTTCCGCACATCCACACCTACGCGCGAAAAAGACCTGCTGCCCTACTTGCAAGAACCATCCCCCATGCTGTTCGACATTGACCTGTCGGTGACACTGGCCCCTGCGGGCAAAGCGCCCACAACTATCGCGCAGACGAACTACAACCAGATGTATTACTCGGCCGCGCAGCAGCTTACGCACCACGCCTCATCGGGTTGTGCGATGACCGCGGGCGATCTGCTGGGGTCCGGCACGATCTCTGGCCCCGAAAAATCTGAACGCGGCTCGCTTCTCGAACTGACATGGGGCGGCAAGGAACCCATGACGCTCGACACTGGTGAGGCGCGGACTTTCATCGAGGATGGGGACACGCTCACGCTGCAGGGCGCTGCCAAAGGCGACGGCTACCAAATCGGCTTTGGCACCTGCACCGGCACAATCAAGCCTGCAACCAAGTATCCCTAATCCCTCGCTTTGTTTCAAATACCCCCGCCGGAGGCTCTGGGCGGCACAAAAAGGACGAACTTCAAAATGGCAAAAGCATTCGCATCCCAAGGCGATATGACCGAAAAGAAAATCACCTACGATGAAGTGGGGCGCGATCTGTACGCCTTCACCGCCGAGGGCGATCCAAATTCAGGCATTATCATCGGCGATGACAGCGTCATGATCGTCGAAGCCCAAGCCACGCCGCGCCTTGCCGAGAAAGTGATCGAGCGGGTGCGCAGTGTAACGGACAAACCCATCAGCCATGTGGTGCTGACGCATTACCATGCTGTGCGGGTACTGGGGGCCTCCGCCTACAACGCCGACCAAATCATCATGTCCGACGTCGCACGCGGCATGGTCGAGGAACGCGGTCAGGAAGACTGGGACAGCGAATTCCAACGGTTCCCACGCCTGTTCGAAGGGCACGAGAGCATCCCCGGTCTGACTTATCCAACGACAACATTCAGCGACAGCATGACGGTCTATCTGGGCAAACGCCGCGTTGATATCAAACATATCGGACGCGCGCACACGGCAGGGGACGCAGTGATCCATGTGCCGGACGAAAACGTGATGTTCACTGGCGACATCGTGGAAGATCATTCGGCCTGTTATTGCGGCGATGGATACTTTGGTGATTGGGGCGCGACGCTTGATAAAGTCGTGGCCTATGATGTGGATGCGATTGCACCGGGGCGGGGCGCGGCCCTTGTGGGCAAAGACGCGGTGGCCCGCGCGATCGAAAGCACCCGCGATTTTGTCGATAGCACCTACCAGCCCGCCGCCCGCGTCGCCGCCCGTGGCGGCACCCTGAAAGAGGCATGGGACGCCGTGCGCGCCGCCTGCGATCCCAAGTTCGCCGACTACGCCATCTATGAACATTGCCTGCCCTTCAACGTGGCCCGCGCCTATGACGAAGCGCGCGGCATCGCCCACCCCCGCATCTGGACCGCACAGCGCGATCTCGACATGTGGGCCGCCCTGCAAGGATAATCCCCATGGTCGCCGTCAGATATGAAACCGCGTTCAAGCTGTACCCTTATGCGAAGGTGCCTGCGCAAACAGGGCCAGTGCAGCGCCATCCGGTCGTGATCATCGGGGGCGGACCTGTCGGTCTGGCCCTCGCGCTTGATCTGGGCAAGAAGGGATCGCCCGCCCTTGTGCTGGATGATCATGACGGCGCGGGGCTTGGCAGCAAGGCGATCTGTTTTGCCAAACGCACGCTGGATATCGCGAACCGGCTTGGGGCCAGCCGCCCCATGGTCGACAAAGGCGTTGTGTGGAATGTGGGCCGCGTGTTTCACGGCGATGGGCAGCTTTTTGAATTCAACCTGCTGCCCGAAGAAGGGCACCGCAACCCGGCCTTCATCAACCTGCAACAACCCTATTTCGAACGCTTCCTTGTGGATGAAATCCGCGCCGCACAAGCGGACGGTGCGCCCATCGAAATTCGGGGGCGCAACAAGGTGACGGGCGTCACTGTGCAGGGTGATTATGTGAGCGTCGATATCGACACACCCGACGGCCCTTACCAGCTTGAAGCGGATTACCTTATCGCATGCGACGGGGCCCGCTCACCCACGCGCGACATGCTGGGGCTTACCTTCGATGGGCGGGTGTTTGAGGACAACTTCCTTATCGCTGACGTCAAAATGAAGGCTGATTTCCCAACCGAACGCTGGTTCTGGTTTGAACCGCCGTTTGAGGGGGCAGGGCAGTCCGCACTGCTACACAAGCAACCCGATGACATCTGGCGCATCGACTTCCAACTTGGCTGGGACATTGACCGCGCATTAGAAATGGACCCTGACCGCATTCGCACCCGCGTGGATGCGATGCTGTCCAGCCAAACCGGCACCGTGCCCGACTACACGCTGGAATGGACGTCAATCTACACCTTCCAATGCCGCCGCATGGAAAGCTTCCGCCATGGCCCTGTGTTTTTTGCGGGTGACAGCGCGCACCAAGTCTCTCCCTTCGGGGCGCGTGGGGCCAATTCCGGGGTGCAGGATGCGGATAATCTGGCGTGGAAACTTGACCTTGTGCTCAAAGGCCATGCGGATGACGCGCTGCTGGATACCTACGCGACCGAGCGTGAATTTGGCGCGGATGAAAACATCCTGAACTCATCCCGCGCCACCGACTTTATGACGCCCAAGTCCGACATCAGCAAAACCTTCCGTAACGCGGTGCTGGCCCTTGCCAACACCCACGCTTTCGCGCGGCCCTTCGTGAATTCCGGGCGATTGTCTGTGCCGTGCAGCTACGCGGGCTTTGCAGGGTTCGGGCCGGATGCGCTGCAAGGCCCACAGGTCACACGTCCCGGCAGCCCCTGCGCAGATGCGCCGGTTGATAATGGGTTTCTGCTGGATCATCTTGATGGGGGTTTCACAATCCTTGTATTGGGCGGCCTAGCCCCTGATCCGATGACGGCACAGGGGATCACAACCAGTGTTGTCCATATCGCCACCCCAAGCGACGCCCTTGCGGCGCGTTATCTGGGCGACGCCCCCCAAGCCATCTACCTGATCCGCCCCGACCAACACATCGTTGCGCGCTGGGCAGAATTTGACGGGGATGCGATCAGCCAAACCATTGCCCACGCCATCGGAAAGGGCTGATCCATGTCTTTACACCTAAAACCAAACATCCCCGACCCCGATGGGTTCTACGATGAACTTTTGCGCGCACATGAAGGGCTAAGCCCGCAGGAAAGCGAAGCGTTCAACGCGCGGCTGATCCTGACGCTTTGCAATCATATCGGGGACCGGGACGTGTTACGTGCCGCCTTGGAGGCCGCGAAATAAAGGCGCTAAAGATCAATCGCGATCACACCGCCCTTTTCGGCCGCGCGGGACTGGCAAAGAATAACTTCGGTCTCGCGCTGGGCTTTTGACAGCACAAAGTCGCGGTGTTCCACGTCACCCGACACCAACCCGCATTTGCAAACCCCGCAAATGCCATCCGCACATTTCACATCCACCGCAAAGCCGTTGGCATTCAGAACATCTGCTGCGGTTTGATCTGCAGGCACCAGAAATTCCTTGCCGGACCGCGCAAGTTTCAATGTGAAATTATGGTTCACATAATCGGGCTGTTCGGGAACCGAGAAATACTCAAGATGCCGCGCCTCCTCTGGGAAGCCGGCACGTTCTGCTGCGTCCATCACGGACGTCATATAGCGATCTGCACCGCAGGTATAAACGTGCCAACCCGCACGATAGCCCGCCAAAACCTGATCCAAATCCGCGCGGCTGCCCTCATCTGTGACATGCAGATGCACGCGGTCCGCCCAAGGAAAGCCTGCGATATCATCCAGCAATCCCATGCGCGCCCGCGACCGCCCCGAATAATGCATCACAAAGTCCCGGTCTTGGCTGTGCAATTCATGGGCCATCGCAACCAATGGCGTGATGCCGATCCCACCGCCCATCAACACTGACTTCGTGGCAGACTGATCCAGCGGGAAGTGGTTAATCGGGTGCGAAATAAAGATGCGACGCCCAGCATTGAAGATGCGATGCATCAGCTTCGATCCACCGCGCCCGGCGTCTTCGCGCAGCACGGCGATCTGATATGTTGAGCGATCCGCCGGATCGCCTGACATCGAATACTGGCGCAGGAATTCAGGTGCGACGACAATGTCGAGATGTGCACCGGCAGTCCAAGCGGGCAAGTCGCCGCCTCCGACAGGCGCGAATTCATACTTGAAAACACCCTCTGCGGTCTGTTCAGCCTTCGTAATCTCAACCTGAATAACCGGGCTTTCGCCCTCCGCTGTATAGATATGCAGCGCACTTTTATCGCCACGCGCAAGGCGGGCTTTGTATTCATCAGCCGTGATCATCGCCTGATAGGCTTCAATCCCCGCCTCGCGGTCCATTGCAAAAGGATAGGGGTAGGGATGCGGGGCCAAAGGGGCGGGATAAACCGCAAGGGTCTGATTGGCGAACTTCAGATCAAGGCCTTTTTGCAAGGCGCGTGCGTTCACCGGATGCGGCGTCGGGCGATAGCCGCCGTCCTCATTGATCTCAAGATCCCACCACCATTTCTTGACCGGGTTCAGCGTGCCGTTTTCAACCACATCATCCAGCTTGGCCAGCGCCGGGGCCAGCTTGGGCACATTCATCGCCGCCCAACGAAACGGCTTTTCCTTGAAGATGCCCTCAAGGTTCCACGGGCAGGTTTTCATACAGCGCCCACACATCGCACCACCCGGCGTGGTGATGCGATAGGTCGCGCATTTCTGGCTATCGGATTTCCAGATTTCATAGCCGTTGAACATCAGCTTCGGCCCGGCGGTGATCGCACCCGACGGGCATTCACGCGCGCATTTGTTGCAGCTTTCGCAAAAGGTCTGCAGACCAAAATCAATCGGCTTATCATGGGCCATGGGCAGGTCGGTCGTGACCGTGCCGGACTTCAGGCGGGGGCCAAGGTAGGGGTTCAAAATAACCTCACCAATGCGGCTGACCTCACCCAGTCCCGACAGCAACAGCAGGGGCGGTTGCAGCACCTCACCATCCATCACCGTATGTGCCTTTGCGCGATAGCCCAGATTGCGAATTTGCTTGGCAATCACACCGCCGAGAAGTGAAAACCGCAAGTAAGCGCGCATGGATTGGGCCACCGCGATCCAGTCATCACCGGATGAACCCTCCATCGTTTCATAGCCCTGATCAATCACCATATTGATCGCCTGATCATGGGGCGGGTCGATGGCGTCACCGCGCGCATCGTGGGAATACCATGCCCAGTCCGGGCAGCGGGAAATGCCAACGGCATCAGCGCCAAGCCAATAGCTTGTGGCTTTGATCAAATCAGCGGCCTCTTGCGGATCAAGCGGGGCCTTCTTTGCAGCACGCTCTCCATCCTGCAGCAAAACAAACGCCCCCAGCGCACGGCGCTGCGCCATCGACGGGGCCGCTTTGCGCACATAATGCCCGCCCTTTGCACTGTCCTGCAGCTTCTTGCCCATGTCACCAAACTGCGCACGCGCGAACATATCGGCACGCTTGGGCACGCGGGGCACGTTCGGTTCATCAATATACGTCGTGGGGGTATCCACGCGCTTGAGCTTTTCAAACGGATGCGCGCCATCGACAAAGCGGCGCTTGGCGAAAGGCAGGGCATTGCCTGCGTTCCTGCGCGACGCGGTGCCCAACTTCCAAGCCGCACCAAAGGCAGATTTCGGCTGCGCGACCATCGGCGCAAGGGGCAGGTCAGCGGCGATTTCAAAGGTAGTGGTTACAGCCGAAAGGCCAAAGCGCGACCCCACATAAGGGTGGGAAAGCACGCCACCCTCTACCGTCGCAAGCCCCGCTGCAACGGCCAGCTTGCCCAGATCAACATCCGAACTGGACACCGTATGCCCGCGCGCCGGATAACCCAAGACGCGCAGATAATTGGCCAGAACCACCGCTGTTTCAGCTGCCAAAAGCCCCGCACGATGGGCTTGGGCATCCTGTATCCACGCGCCGCCAACCTCATCCACATCCGGGATGCGCGGGTTTTCATACATGAAAACAAGTGCATGGGTGTGGGCGTTAATACTGGTGGCAGGGGCCTCCATCGACTCTTTCAAATCCGCCATGATCATGTCGATCCCGGCTGCAAGGGTCTTGGTCTGGCGGGTCTTCAAATCCTGCGCAAGGCGATCAACGTCCGGGTTCACAAAAGGCTGGGACAGATGTGCAGCGGCAGGCAGTTTGCAGGCGCCAACAACCGCGGCATCGGCAAAATAGGCGAAAGCCTTCAGGTGATCGGCACGTTCTTGCGGATCAACCGGGGCCTCGGCCACCGCCTTATTGATCAGCCCATCGCGGATCGCATCCAGCATCGCCTGATGTTCGCGCATCGCATTGATGATCGATGCCGGATCTTCGGCGCGCTGAAAACGCAGATGCTGCATGGGGGGAATCCCAGTCAGATCGGCAGGGCCAGACAGGCGCGCCAAACGCTCGGTCGGGTAGGGGCCCATGTGCACAGGGCGATCCTTGTCAGAGAAAAAGCGCATCGTCATGGCGGGGGCCTTTGGTAAACATTGCCTTGGGACGCAAACGCACAGCGCTTCGTACGTCAGTTGCAGCAATGATTGCACCAAGCATTGCGCACTGCCAAGGGGATATGGAGGGGGGGACGGATCAAGCCCTGCACGCCGGGTCAAAAGGATGCGTTTCAAATTGCGCCTATTCGCCAAGCCCATATCGCGCAGTCGACACAATCAGACCACACTCCACGCGCCTATATAACGAACCCTGAAACCCAGAGGTCCGCATGACACCGCAGCCCGATCCATCCACGCAGCCGACGGCCGCCGACCATAACCCTGTCCTTCCGGCGGGGACAAAGCTGCTGAACGGGCAGTATGTGATCGAAAGCTACCTCAGCAGCGGCGGCTTTGGCGTGACGTATCTTGCGCGCGATAGTCTGGACCGGCAGGTCGTGATCAAGGAATGCTACCCCGAAGCGATCTGCACCCGGTCGCATCAAACCGTGGTTGCGCGCAGTTCGACCTTTCAGGGCGAATTTGGATCCCTGATTGAGATGTTCGTGCGCGAGGCCCGCAATCTGGCCCAGCTCCGCCACCCCCATATCGTCGGGGTCCATCAGGTGTTTGAAAACTACGGCACCGCCTACATGGCCCTTGATCTGGTCCAAGGGCAGGACCTGCTGGCCATGCTTGAAGCGGGTGAGGCGCAATTGTCACCCGGCAAGGTCAAGAAACTGCTCCTGAAACTGCTGGATGCGATGGCCACAGTGCATGATCACGATATGCTGCACCGCGATATTTCGCCTGATAATATTCTGGTGGATGTCTGGGGCAATCCGGTTCTGATCGACTTTGGGGCCGCGCGCGAACAGGCCAGTAAGAAAAGCCGGGCGGTGTCGCATCTGATGGTCGTCAAAGACGGCTATTCGCCACAGGAATTCTATATCTCTGGCAACCAGCAAGGACCCTTCAGCGATATCTATTCTTTGGCGGCAACCTTCTATCATCTGATCACGGGCGATGCCCCGGTTGATAGCCAAACGCGGCTTGCGGCCTTGGCTGCCAAACGCCCTGATCCTTGCATGCCACTTGCGGGAAACATCCCCGGATATGATCCGGCTTTCCTTGCGGCAATCGATCAGGCCATGGCGGTTTTCCCACCTGATCGGATTCAATCCGCCCGCGAATGGGTCGCGCTGATTGATCTTGAACAGCGCAGTGCGGCGCGGGCCGAACAGAACATGTCGCAGGGCGATCTTCAGCAAGTCATCGCCGAAATGGTGGTCGAGGTTGAAGAATCCATCGCCCGCAGCATCGCCCGGCAGAAAGAAGCCGCCGCCGCGCCGCCACCACCCCCGAAAGAGCGGGTATTGGAATATCTCTCACCACCCCAAGCCCCTGCACGCACGCTCGCCAAACCAGTTGTGGCAAAGCCTGCGCGCGGGGGGGCGGGCGTTGCCCGCTCTGTCGTTGGTGCGATCCCCTGTCGCCCGCTGGCCTGCGCAACGCTGCTGGTCGCGCTGACGTTCTACATCCACGAAAACCCCGGCAATAATCTGACTACCGCCGCTGGCCCCGAGATGCAGCGCATCCTGAATTTGGGCCGCGAGATGGGCCACAAAACCGCAAACTTCCTGACCGCCGCCCTCTGAGCGGTGTCAACAATAGGTGAATGATATGACGATGTTTAAAAAAGTATTCGGAAGCCAGATGGCCGCATCGGAATCCCCGCCGCAAGAGGTAACGCCACAGGGACCCGTGCTGCCCAAGGCCGCAGAACTACCCGCGACGCCAAAACCCAACAGTCAGCCGCTGTTTGCCCCGCTGCCGCAGGTCTTGCGCACCCGTGAAGAGGAAATGGCCGCTTTGCGGGCAGAGCGTGATGCGGATATGGCTGAAAGCCTTTTGCAAAGCCAAAAGAAACCCGTGGCCCCGCGCCCATTGCCCGAACCCGTCGTGATGCCCGCCCCCGTTGTAGACACACCAGCAGCGCCCATGCCTCAGGCCACGCCAGCGCCAGCGCCCGCGATCCGCCCTGCAGGGCGGGCGCGGACCCGTTTGCTTGGCTTTACCGGTGGGGCCGCGCCCGCCGCTGATCCGATGTCCGGCCCGGTTGCGGCACCCCAAGCACAGCAGTTCCCAACCGGCTGGATCGTCGTTGCCGATGGTCCGGGGCGGGGGCATTTCTTCGCGCTTTTTAATGGCGTTTCGACGGTAGGGCGGGATGAAAACCAAGCGATTGCACTGGCTTTTGGCGATATGACCATCTCGCGCGAAAATCATGCGGCGATTGCCTATGACAATGAAGACAAACAGTTCTACGTGGGGCACGGGGGCAAATCCAATATCATCCGGCTTAACGGACGCCCGGTTCTGTCGACCGAACCGCTGACACATGGGGACAGCCTGCGCATTGGTGAAACCGTGCTGCGGTTCGTTGCGCTGTGCGGGGCAGATTTCGAATGGGCGGACAGCACGGATGAGTGAACTTGCCCCGCTTTACCGGTTTGATTCCGCCTCGGCGATCAGCCGGGGCGCGCGCCCCTATCAGGAAGATGCCTATATCGCTGATTTTTCGCGTGGGGCAGACGTGGGGTTTGCGGTGCTGGCCGATGGGATGGGCGGGCATGCGGCAGGCGATGTGGCCAGCCAGATCGTCGTGACGGAAGTATTTAGCGAACTGACCTTCCAGCGCAAATCCTATGAAGACAACGCCTGCGCCTTACCGGGCATTTTGCGCCAAGCTGCAGATTGCGCAAACCAAAGCATCCAAAGCTACACCGACGCGCACCCCCAAAGCAAAGGGATGGGGGCGACGCTGACAGCCTGCGTTGTGCTGGATGATGCGCTTTACTGGATCAGCATCGGGGATTCGCCTTTGTTTCTGTTTCGTGACAATCAGTTGCAGCAAATCAACGAAGATCATTCAATGGGACCGCAGGTCGATCTGATGGTTGAAACCGGCGCACTTAGCGAAGCGGATGCGCGCGCGCACCCGGATCGCTCTGTCCTTACGTCAGCGCTCTTTGGCGAACGGATCGCGCGGATCGATTGCCCCGAAAATGCCTGCGATTTGCGCCCCGGTGATACGATCATCATCGCCAGCGACGGGCTGCAATACCTCAGCGAAGATGACATTGCGCGCGTTTTGCGCGAACGCCCGTTTGCGCGCAGTGCTGATATTGTGGATGCGCTGATGGGGGCGGTGCAGGGGCTGAACGATCCTGACCTTGATAACGTGACCATCGGCTTGGTGCAGGTGCAATACGCCGGGGCGCACAATGGCTGAAATAACTGCCGATCTCAGTCGGCTGGTCTCTGACTTTGGTACACCGGAAAAAGTACGTCATCACGCGGATGCGCTGCTCAAACGTCTTGGTACGCCGATCAAGATCAGCATCTGCGGGCCGGATAAGGCAGCTGTTTCCCACCTCATGGGGACATTGCCGCAAGTGGTGACGGGGGCCGCGCTCAGCAATCAGCTATCGGGTGCAGATATCGCGGTTTGGTGTACGCATAGCTTTGATATGGATGAGGTTTCATTCTGGGAATCCGCACCCGTTGCCTTGCAGGATCACAGTCTTCTGGTCGGCCCAAGCGATCCACATATCCACATGATGGGGGCCAGTTACTTTCGCCAATTCTGTGATGTGTCCGCGGTCGGCGGCATCCTTCAACGGCAACTTAAACAAGGCAGAGAGGCGGACATGGATCAGGCCATGGCCGTGCTTGCGCGGCACCCCGCAAAGCGGGCAGACATTCAGCCGCCAAAACCGCAAATAGCCGATCTGCCCACGCCCTGCGATATCAGCGCATATCTGCAAAACCGGGCCGATGCGATGGCCGCGATGACTGTGCAAGACACCGCTGAAAGCTGTGGGGCGGTGCTGGATCATTGCGCCCAAACAGCCCAGCATCTGGGCGAACTTGTGACATCCCACCCCGATCAAGCGCTTCAGGATGCGGTGTTTGACGGTGCGGATGCGATCACCTTGATGGTGATCGAAGGTGATCTGGGCGCCGCGACCGACGCTGTAACCATTTTGATCAACCTCAAAGCGAAATTTCAGGGCGGCGTTAGGCAGTTGGAAACCAACACTGTGCAATGAAGGCGGTGATTGCGAAGGACCCGTATGAACGCTGATGCATATATCACGCCCGTCGCGGCGGAAATCACTCAAGCCGAAACGCTGCTGCGGCGGGCGTCAGCGGGCCTGGGCGCGTTTGTGGCGCAGGCGGCACCCTTGCGCGGGGCGCTGACAACGGCGGCGGCATTGGGCAACCCAACGGCGATCAAAGCGGCGGCGCGACTTTTGCGCAAGCTTGATCAGTTTGAACCCAGCATCACGATGATCGGGCAGATCAAATCGGGGAAAACGACCCTTGTGAACAGTCTGATCGGGCGGCCAAATCTGCTGCCTGCGGATGTGAACCCATGGACGTCTGTGGTAACGTCACTGCACCTGTGCCCGCGCGCGCTGACACCACCCACCAAGGCGCAATTCCGGTTCTTTGAAAACGCCGAATGGGATCGGTTGATCACTGGTGGCGGGCGCATCGGGGAATTGGCCGAACGGGCAGGTGCCGATGATGAGTTGTCCAAAATCAAGGAACAGGTCATCGCTATGCGCGAAAAGTCCAAGCAACGCTTGGGGCGCAAGTTTGAAATCCTGCTTGGGTCTGATCACAGCTATGGGTATTTTGATCGGGAACTGGTCGAACGCTACGTGTGTCTGGGCGATGATTTTGGGGACCAAACGGTCACCACGAAAGCGCAGGGGCGGTTCGCGGATATCACCAAATCCGCTGATCTGTCGATGCAGCAGGCGGGCTATCCCATGAACCTGTGCATCCGGGATACGCCCGGCGTGAACGACACTTTCCTGATCCGGGAACAGATCACCATCAAATCAATCAGGGACAGCCGCATTTGCGTGGTGGTCCTGTCTGCGCATCAGGCACTTTCGGCGACCGACCTTGGGCTGATCCGGCTGATTTCACAGGCAAAATCACGCGAAGTGGTGATCTTTGTAAACCGGGTCGATGAACTTGCGGACCCGGTGACGCAGATTGGTGAAATCCGGGGCAGCATCCGCGCGACGCTTAAGAAACATAACTGCCCCGTCGATACCGAAATCCTGTTTGGCAGCGCGCTTTGGGCCGAACACGCGGTCAGCGGCAGTTTGAACAGCCTGCCCAGGGCCAGCCGCAAGACGCTGCTGACGTGGGCCAAAGCACAAGGCGTCAAACAGGGTGCAGATGACGCTGCGTTTATGTGGGATATGTCGGGTCTGACAGGGCTTTTGGACGCGCTCGCACAGCGGATCGCATCTGGCGAAGGGCAGGAACTTTTGACCAGTATCGCCGCCGAAGCGGATACCTTGCTGAACGGCATTCGCATGGCAGACAACCTTGATGCCAAGGCGCATGTGGGGGATATGCAATTGCGCGTCTCGGAACGGGCGTTGCTGGCCGGGCTTGATCAAATTGCGGCAGGGGCGCAGCGGGATCTGGATGCCAAGATCGATGCGCTTTTGGATGATTTTGCGCGCCGCCTTGCGCGCGCGCATGACACTTTCCTGACCCGCGCCACTGACGCGCTTGCCAAACACCTTGAAATTTACGGCGAACACACCGCGTGGAGCTATGATCCCGCAGGCTTTCGGATCATGCTGAACGCGGCCTATTCGACCTTCGGGATCAAGTGTCAGTCGGCATATAAAACTGTGGCAAAAGAAACCGCGACGGCCTACCAAAACCTTTGCGGGCAGGCCTTGAATTTGCCTGCCAATCTTTACGTGCCGCAATTTCCACCACCCCCCCATGTGCCGCCGCCTGTGGCACTTGGGCAAACCATCGCGCTGGATTTAAAAGGAAATTGGTGGAAAAGCTGGTGGACCCGGCGCCAAAGCTATCAATCCCAGGCCGTCCGCTACCAAGAATTGATCCGCTCTGAAACCAGCAACCTTGTGGATGATCTGCGTCATGATCAAGCGGCGCAGTTGCGCACATTGGTCGCGGCGCAATTGACCAGCTTCACAGAGGCCCAAAACAACAGTTTTCGCGGCATGATCGCCGGGGCTGCGGATAAGCCAAACCTGTCGCGGCTGTTTGATGTCCAAACGCTTCAAAAGCGGGATAAACAGCTGATGGATGCGCTGTCCCAATTGCAAAGCTACGCTGATGCAGACTAGCCCCGCCAAACCATGTATCGCCCTGATGGGGGAATTCAGCGCTGGGAAAACCACGCTGGCGAACCTGCTGATTGGGGAAAGCCCGCTGCCCGTGCGCATTATCGCCACGCAATTGCCGCCGGTGAAAATCTCATTTGGAACGGGCGATCCCTATCAGGTCGATCTTGAGGGGCATCAAAGCCCTATCGCGCTGGACGCGCTTGATGGGCTGGATCTGACGCGTATTCTGTATCTGCAACTGTTCAGCGATGCCGATCTGCTGACCCACTGCGACCTGCTTGATATGCCCGGCATCTCTGATCCGAACATGAACGCGGTGATTTGGGAACGGATGATTGATCAGGCCCACGGGGTGATCTGGTGCAGCAACGCGGTTCAGGCTTGGCGCCAAAGCGAGGCTGCGGTTTGGGCCGAAATCCCGGCCCATATCCATGCGCAAAGCCTGCTGCTTTTGACCCAGATCGACAAGATCAACAGCCCCACAGACAGGGCCCGCATCTTGGCGCGGGTCAATCGGGAAACACAACATATGTTCCGGGCGGTGCTGCCGATTTCACTGCTCATGGCGACAGAGGAACAGGATAACTATGACCTTTGGGCGCAAAGTGGGGCAGGGGCTTTGGTCGATCAATTGGTTGGGTTGCTGAATGATCTGAACACGGGGCAGATCAGGGCGGCACCAAACGTGATCCCCGCTTTGCAGGCCCCCAGACAAGCCGCACCAGACACCCCGCGCATCCTGCCCCGCCGCATTAAAGCGATCGAACATGGCGAAAGCTGATGCCTTATGCGACCTGCGCGCGCAATTCCCGGCCTGCGAGTTGATCGCATTCGCTGACCTGTCGGCCCATATGGTGCTGATGACCAGCGCCGCTGACACGGTCCCTCAGGAACGCTGGGACGGGTTGTGCGAAATGGCCCGGGATGCGCTGCGCGCAGGATCGTCACCGCAACTTTTGGCCTGCCTCGGCGCGCCGCCCGAACACGCAAGCTTAACGCGCGCCGCGCGCTTGTCAGCCGCTGAATATCACGTCTTCCTGACCGCATCATCTGTGCTTGATTTTGCGCTTTGCGCCTTGTGCAAAAAGGACCTGCCGCTTGCAGATTTCTACGCCGCAGCCCAACCCATACTTGATCGGTTGGTCACTGATGACTGATCTGGCCCTGCTGCAAGCACGCATCGCGGCCTTTGCGGCGCAAGACTCAGCACCCATCCCCATTGCAGCCGATTGGATCGCGCAACTTCTTGACGGCCTCACAGGGCAGACCTTTGATGCACTCCACCTGCACGCAGGACAGATCCGGGCAAAACATGGCGCGGCACAAGACATGATCCCCCATGCGGTCCAACTATCAGCACCAGATCAAAGCGCGCCAGCTGCATTCTATTGCGCAGCCGAGGGCGATCCTGATCTATACTTATTCTGCGCAGCACGCGATGGTGACATGCTGGTCATGCGCAGCCGTACAATTCCGATCAACCAATTCTTAAGCCTCTGGCACGCGACCTTTTGATGTGGCGCACCCTGTTCTTTGTCCTGCCTGTGTTGATCCCCTCATGGCGGTTTTTCAAGACGATTGAACCTGCGCCGCAGGTGGAATGGGCCATGCTTGCAAGCCACGAAGACCGCCCGCAATCATGGCAGCCATTTCGGCCCAAACCGCAGCGCATCGGGTGGGGCGTGATGCTGGGCCGCTTGTTCTGGAACCCCGATCAGAATGAAACCCTGTTTGTGATCAGCTGTGCAGAGCGTATTCAACAAGACCCAACCACCCAAAGTGTCGCTGAAATTCATAGACAAATCCTTGAAGATCTGCACGCTAGGTCGAACCCAACTTCAGCGCATCACATCCAATTTCGTCTGCGATTTGTGCATCGCGAAGGCGACCACTTGGTCGACAACGTGGTGTTCACATCCACCCCGGTTGCCATCGCACCATGACATTCGATGCAGCCCTGCGCGCCACTGAAATCCTGCTGGCACTGGCCTTCCTGCAACAGTGTGCGGAACATATTTTCAAAGGGCGCGACACATGGCTGTTCGCGCCGCGCGCCATCTTAAGTGGGGCGTTGCTTTGCGGTGTTGTCACACCATGCATACTGCTGGTCCTCAGCCTGCACAGCCTGCTGATCCTGCGTCGTTTTCAGGGGCCCTACAACGGGGGCAGCGACAAAATGGGGCTGCTGATCCTTTATTGCCTAAGCCTTGCGCAATGGCTTCCGGCGGGCCCAATGTCCGAGGCGGCACTGGGCTATTTAGCGATACAGGTCGTGCTGTCCTATTTCATTTCGGGGCAGGTCAAGATTGTGAATGCTGATTGGCGCAGTGGGCGGGCCTTGCAGGATGTGTTCCTGTTCTCGGCCTATCCGGTGTCGGAAAATTTGCGCAGGCTTGCGCGCCAACCGCGCCTGCTTTGGGCGGCATCCTGGGCGGTCATGGGGTTCGAGGTGATCTTCCCGCTTGCCTTCTTTCACGCATCTTTTCTTTACGCAGCACTTGTCATCGCGGCAGCCTTCCACATCGCGAACGCATGCCTGTTCGGGCTGAACCGTTTCGTCTGGGTCTGGATCGCAGCCTACCCATCGCTGATCTGGCTGCAGGGGCGGTTGATCGCACCGGGGTGATTAAATGCGGCCACCCCGGTACTGAATTTGCCCCAATGATGGGACCAAATAGCCGGGCCTGATCAGGCGGCCCTTAATTGCTTTTTCAAAGACGCGCGCTCTTTCTCAAGGGCGTCGATCTTTTGCTGATCCTGATCCCGCTCAAAGCGGGCCTGATCAAGGCGTTCCTGCCAAAAGTCCTTTTCAGAGGACAGTGTTTTCATTTCCTTGGATACGCCAAACTTCCACAAAGCCCAGCCAAGGGCGAGGCCCAGAACAAAGGTTGCGGACAGGTAGGCAAGGATTTCGACCATGGGTGTCATATTTTCTCACTCCAGCTTTGGGTTGATCAAAGGGGCAGCGCCTTAGCGCTGGGCCCAGTCAAAAACGATACGGCGGTTGTCGGCGCGCCCCTCGGGGGTTGCATTGTCCGCGATGGGATCCGTTTCGCCGAAACCAACGGCGCGCATGTGGTCGCCCGGAACGTCACGTGCCGCGAAGAAGTCAAAGACGGCCTGCGCCCGGCCATTGGACAGCAACAGATTTGAGGCTTCACCACCGGCGCTGTCAGTATGGCCTTCGATATCCAGAACCAGATCGTTCGCGATACAGTCAAAGGCAACGGCTGCAAGTTCTTCCAAAACAGGAAGAGACTCGGCTGTAATACTTGTTAGGCTTGATTCAAAATTGATGGTGGACCCGGCCAAAAGGGCCTCGGTTCGGTCTTGGCATGACGACAGGGCGTTCTGCACCAAAGCCTCTGGTGTTACGCCTTCCTGCGCAGATGTGGATGCGCGCAGCTCAGCGATCATCTCATCACGATCGGCAATGGCTACGTTCAGGGTCGCCAGTTCGATCTCATAGCCGGTCATCTTGGCTGTGGCTTCGGCGTAGGCGGTTTCGGCGCTTGCAAGGGTCGTGGCTTGGGCCAAGATCTGGGCCTGAAGGGCGGCAAGCTGTTCATCTGTGCCTTGCGCTGGGGTAGATGCGGCAGCGCTTGTTTTCAGCTCTGCGATATAGGCAAACGCCTCGGCTTGATTGCTTTCAAGTACGGCGATCTTGCTGTTCAATGCGTCTACTTCGGCCTGTGCGGCAGCAAGTTCGGCAGTCAAAGCACCCGTATCGCCGTCCAGATCGCCGGTTGCGCCTTTGAACGTCTGCAATTCGGCCTGCAATGCGGCAAGCGTTTCAGACATCTGGTCGGTTTCGCGCAGAAGGGCCGCATTTTGGGCGATGAAGGCTGCGTTTTCGGCCTTCAGTGCAGCATTGCTTTCATCAAGCGCTGCAATCTGCGTCAACATTTCTGAGGTTTGGGCATTCAGTTCAACAAGGCGGGTCACTTCAGCATTGGCGGCATCAATGTCGATGCGGGCCTGATCAAGGGCGGCCTGCAATGTGGCGCGGTCCGCTTCAAAGCTGCTGGACAAATCCTTGTTTGCGGTTTCAAGGGCCGAGACTTTGACAGTCAAAGCAGCGGTCTGTGATGTCAGCGCGTCGCGGGCCGATGCGGCCTCGGCTTCAAGACTTGCGATCTGTGCGGCTGGTGCGGTCGCGCCCACGGATTGGGTGGCGGTGTAAAATACACCGCCTGTCGCTGCGATGACGCCAACGATGATTGCTGCTTTCATGTGATCAAACCTGTCATTTTTTTGCTGCTGTTTGGGGTTGAAGCGCGCAAGCCTGTGCCAAGGGACGCCTTGGCGCAAACCACTTGAATGGGACTTAACATCTGTGTTCTCCAGTTCCTGCGCTACCTTGCCGGTGACCTGCCGTTCCAGGCACCAAATTCTACCGGACTGGCCTTTAAGATGGTTACCAATCCGTTAATTGCAGCCAGAAATACGCAGCGAATTGGTGCAGAATTTGGGCTAAACTGTGGTTTTGCAAAAAATATCAAGACAAGAAAGCGGCCCGGCCAAAGCCGCGCCACGTACGCTGTTGTGCCCCTAGTTCTTCTTTTGGGCTTGATGGAACTTGTCTTCCCGCTTGTCCCCAAACAAGGCGCGCCCCTCAAGGTGGGCGCGCTGGGCGTTGTAGAATGCCTGCAGAAAGGGGCGGGCGCGGGCGCTTGTAATCGGGTCGGTAAAGCCGATTTTGCGCGCAATGGTCCGGGTCACATCCTTGTCGCGTTCAATCGCAACCTTGTCGTGTTTTGGATCGCGCAGAATATCCTCAAGGAACTGCAACTCAAACTTGCCGTAATGTTCCAGGTGGCTTGTCTCAAAGACAAATTCAGCGTCTTCAGCAGCCACGCTTTTGGTCAATTCCGCTGCCAACTGAACCTGCGGCTGACGCACAACGACGGTGCCCGCGATCATGTCGCCGATCCGCTGCTTGTCCTTGGAAAAGATCGGGATCGAAATGGTGATGCACAAGAACAGGAACATAATAAGCTGGGTCCAGCCGCTTTGGGTGCCAAGGCCGAACACCAGCCCGATGGGCGTAAACACCTCGGCCTCTTTCATCAGATTGCGCACAACAACCTGATGCGGCTCAAGGCGGCGACCATTCAGGGAAATGACGCGCAGGCGGACCCATTTCTTGCCAAGGGTGCGCCCGTTCCAGATCAGTTCCGTCAGGATGTAGTAAGGAATGCGCAGCAGGAATGACAGCAAGGCAAAGAACGCGGTCGCTGTTTCCCACGTGATCCCGATATTCAAGTAAAGAATAAAGATCGCCAGAAACAAAACGCCGTAAGTCACCAACAGATCCAGCAGTTGCGCGCCCACGCGCGCCCCGAAATCAGCGCGCGCGAAGGTGATGGGCACGCCTTCGGGCGGGGTGATCATCAGCGATTGTTTGGCACGTTGCTTTTGCGCGATCCGGTTATATTCAGACGCGGTCTTGGCTTGTTTGGCGCGGCGGGATGGGGTGCGGCTCATGTTGTGCGATCCTCGGTGCGGCCTGCGGTCGCCAGCCAAAACACCCAAAGCGCGCCGATACCCCAGCCGATGATCAGGCGCAGCTCGGCCGATTGCACGGTCTGGCGAAAGAAGCCTTCAAGGATACCTGCGACAAACAGCATACAGCCCGCAAGGATCAACAGCTTGGTCGCATCACGGCCCCGCATACGCAAGGCATCGCGCCGGGTCATCTGGCCGGGCATCAGCACAGCCATGCCAAGCTGCGTGCCCCCCGCGCAAGCAATACAAATCGCGGCAATCTCGGTCACACCGTGGATCGAAAGCCAGGCGGCAATATCATAGCCAAGGCCTGCATCGGCAAACAAAGCGATAAACGCGCCCAGCATCGTGCCATTGTAGAAGGTCAAAAGGAAACTTGGGGCCATACAGAAGGCACCAAGCGAAAACACAAGGATCGCCACTTGGGTATTGTGCGAAAACAGGTAGGTCGCAAATGCGCCTAAACTGCCCATCAAATTGGGATCGTCGTCATAGATGGTACTGCGCAACAGTGCGGCGGATGCACCCGGCGTGCGCTCTGCGGCAAGGCTGCCGGGCACGAAGGTGTAGAACCACGAACTATCCTGCATCACCAGAAAATAGCCCAGCATGGCCCCAATCAGCATCAGCCCAAAGCCGATGATCATCGCAGGGAGCGACCGGCGGGCGGCCTGCGGAATGCCCTTGGTAAACAGTTTCACCACCAGATCACGGATGCTGGCTTGGGGGGCATAAATCACCAGATACGCCCGCGCCGCCAGATTTTCGAGATAGCCAAGCAACGCGCGATCCAGCGAAATTTCGCGGGCCACGGAGAGGGAATTGACGGTCTGGCGATATAGCGCAGATATATCGCGGGCCTCTTCAAAGTTCAGGGACGCCATGCCACCTGCTTCAACCCGGCCAATCAGATCCTCAAGCGCCTTCCAACTGCCCTCGCGTTCCTTGCGAAACCGGACCGACCGCAGGTCGCCCGCATTGATCTGTGCCGTGTTCATATCATCTCTCTCGCTTTGATATCGAGGTAGGTAGACACCAGTTCAGGCGTCAGTTTGTCCGGCGCAATGTCAAGGCAGACGATGCCAAGGCGCTGCAATTCATCCAAAACCAACTGGCGTTCGCGCACAATCTGGGACGCGCTCACCGCTTCGGCCACCTGTGACAGGCTGGGGTCTTCAGGGTGGGTAATGCGGTCCAGCGCCGGATCGCGCATCGCCACAAAGATCAGCAGATGATGGCGGTTCAGCACGGCCATATTTTCGACCAGTAGTTCGGCGGTGGTGCTATCCACAAAATCCGAAAACACCACAATCATCGACCGACGGTTCAAAAGGCCGTTCAAATGGGCCAAAGCCAGCGTATGGTTCGTCTCAACACTTGAATATTGCAGGTTCGCAGCCTCAAAGCGGAAACGGTTAAAGGCCGTGCGCCCCGGCGTGGGCGGAATGAACTGACGCGGGCGGCTATCAAACGCAAAGAACCCAACCTGATCACCGCCAAGCCCGGCAGCCCAAGTGGTTGCAAGCGCTGCATTGATCGCGCGATCAATCTTCGGCAGGCCCTCGATTTCCTCCCGCATCAAATAGCCATTATCAATGCACATAATGATCTGGTGGTTCTGCTCTGCATGGGTTTCGCGCGCAAGCAAACCGCCATGCCGGGCCGAGCGTTTCCAATCAATCATGCGCGGGTCCATGCCTGTCGTAAATTCGCGCAACTGATGGAATTCCGATCCCTCTCCACGCATTTGCGTCGACTTGATCCCGTACAACTCCGCCTGCACCTGCGTTGTGATCTCACCCGATAAGACGGGCTGGATATTCGGAACACCGTTCACGTCGTAATTCATCGGCTTGCGCGATACGATTTCGAACAAACCCAAGCGGGACGGCCAATAAAGCCAGACTTGCTTAAAGGTGAAAGCCCCACGCTTGGTGGCGGTCAGAGTGATCGGAATATCTACTTCGGCCATGCCCTTAAGGTCCGGCCAAAAAAAGTCACCCATCGCAAGCTCTGTGTCATGCTCAAAGCGCATATCAAGACCGCTTGGCAAGTTCGCCTTCATCGACACCAGCTTGATATTCAAGGGAATATCAGCACCCACAAATGCCTTCTCTGGCGGATCAAACGCCACCTCGACACTGCGCCCGGTGCGCGTGACCATCAGGTCAGCGATGGCCGCAAAGGCCAAAATGCCCCACATCGCCCAGACCAACGCTTCGCCATTGTCCGAAAAGATCGCAACGAAGCACGTCAGCAAAAGCAGCCCGATGGCCAGCGTCAAAAGGAAGGCGGACGGGCGCATTACCGGGGCGCGTCGATACGGTTCAGGATGTTGCCCAGCACATCTTCGGGCGTGCGCCCCTCAATCTCAGCCGTGGGCCCAAGCACGATGCGGTGACGCATGGACGGGATCAGCAAAGCCTGCACATCATCTGGAATCGCATAATCGCGGCCATCAATCGCGGCACGGGCACGCACGGCGGCAGCCAAAGCATCCGCCGCACGGGTCGACGCCCCATGGCGGATTTCGGCATCATTGCGGGTCGCGCGGATCAGATCGACGATGTAATTCAGGATCGTGTCATCAAGGCGAATACTGTCAACCAGCGCCCGGCCTGCGGCCAGCTTTTCACCGCTGATGGTCCGGTCAATCTGGTCATGATCATCATCCGCACCAACAGGCTTGTGACGGTTGCGGGACAGGATTTCAAACTCGGCAGCGCGATCCGGGAAATCCACGACCAGCTTGAACAAAAAGCGGTCAAGCTGCGCCTCGGGCAGGGGGTATGTGCCCTGTTGTTCAATCGGGTTTTGGGTGGCGATCACAAAGAAATTGTCACCAAGGCTATGGGTCGTGCCATCAATCGTAACCTGGCGTTCGTTCATCGCCTGCAACAGCGAAGATTGGGTCTTTGGCGGGGCGCGGTTGATCTCATCAGCCAGCAGAATGTCGGTAAACACCGGGCCCTTGGTCAGCTGAAACTCACCCGATTTAAAGTTAAAGATATTGGCACCCAGCACATCCCCCGGCATCAGATCGGGGGTGAACTGGATACGTCCGAAATCCAGATCCATCGTCTTGGAAATGGTCTTGGCCAGCAGTGTTTTGGCGGTGCCGGGCGGGCCCTCAAGCAGCACGTGCCCACGGGCAAAGATCGACACCAGCATCGCGGTGACAATTTCGTCCTGCCCATAAACGGCGCTGCTAATCTCAGCACGGGTCGCGTCAACGAGGTCGCGAAATTCTTCCAAGTTCATCAGATATACTCCGGTAAGATAAATCGAATTCCTGCATGATGCGCGACAATTCCGAAGCAGATGTTTCAGACGTGGTCGTGATCATGCGGTTGGTGGCGTCCATTAGGTTGCCCGCCGACTTCGGGGCAATCTTTGACAAACGGTTAAACAGGGCGCGGCGATCCTTGCCGACACCCTTGCCATAAAGGTCGCGGGACAGATCGTTCAGCTTGTTATCGGCATATTCAGCAAGCAAAGCATGGTCCTGCCCGGTGAGGCGCAGCAAATAGGCTTTGGCACCAATCGAGGCGGTCTTTGAAGCACCGATCTGATTGGAAAACGCCTTGATCGGCGGTCCAAAACGCACAAGCCCGCGCCAGCCCGCAACAAGCAGCACCAAAGCAGTGCCAAGCCAGATCAGCGTGAACGGATAGGTAAAATAGCGCGACACATCCTCGGTCGTGCGGGGGCGTTCTTCATATTCGCGCTCACTCGCGCGCCATGTCAGTAGGATATCATCCGAGGTATCGTGATACAGCACGCCCTCATTGCCCGCGCGCAGCCGGGCCACGACATCAAGGGCGACCGCACTATTGGCGCCCAGCGACAGGCCATGGTTGTTCATCAGGTCAGGGTCCGACAGGTAATAACGATCCCACTGGCCATCACCACAGGCCATCACCAGCACACCTTCCGGCACGCGCAGCACCGCACGGCAATCGCCCATGACGGCATCATCGCGGAATAATTGCGGGCGATAGAGCGTCACAGTCTCGCCCGTCTCGGTCACGCGGGTCTCAAGTAGCTTCAAATCCGGGCGATAGAATGGCCGGCGGGTCAGGTTCAACTGGCCCGCAAGGCGTTCCATCTCGCTCTCTGGGATCAGCAGGCTTTCATGGGCAAGGCCCATCATCAAAACACCCGTGCGCCACTTGGGCATCATGATCAGGGTCGGGGCGAAATCGGTCTTTTGTTCAAGGATATAGGCCTCAATATCGCGCTGGGTGGTCTGGGCCAGCTGATCGGCACGGCTTTCGGCGGGGGCCTCTGCGCGGTTGAGATCGGTGTCATGCAACGGGAGCAGGCGCAGCGCGACATCTTCTTCGTTCAAGGCGACACGGCGATGGGCCTCGACCACCTGTTGTTCATTGGCTTTCAGCCACTTCACAAGGCCAGAAGTCCCAAGGGCCGAACGATCAAGCGGGCTGTTGCCACCACCGCCGAACAGCAAAATACCGACAATGATCAAAGCGGCAAGACCGCCAAACAGAAGGAATGATCCTTTGTTATCACCCATTGCCGCCTCCTGCGCGCAGGATTTCGGCACCGTCTTTCAGGGCGGCATCATAGGCGGCATCGTCAATCTCGCGGCCGCCATAATGGACCAATTCGGTCTGCATCAGCAGGCGGCGCAGGTTGGCAAACAGGGGCCATTCACCGGGGATACGGCCCAAGGCCTCGCGTTCGGTATCGGCGCGGCGAAAGTTGGTGCCCGTGGCCTCGGCTCCGCGCAACAGGCAATAGCGCAACAGCAGGATCAGGGCCGCGCGGCGATCAGGCATATTGCGAATGCGCGATAGCAAATCACCCTCGGGAATATCCTCAGGGCGCAAACCCCAATCCTCTCCGGGGGCTGCGTCCTTTTCCTTTGCATTCTTGGGCTCGGAGCGCAGCAAAGTACCGCCCGCGCCAAATTTGAGGAACAAAAACAAAGCAACCGCAAAAAGCGCGACAACAATGAACACACCGGGGCCACTTCCGCCATTGGGCAGATAAAGGCCATTGTCGCGGCGCGGCGCGGTCGGGCGATCCACATTGGCTAAAAGGTTTTCGCCCGTTTCGTCCACATAGCGCAGATCGTTTTGGATACGACCCCGCCGGGTCGCATCGCGATAGGCGTCACCCTCAGGGGTATCGGGAAGGTCCAGATAAGTTGTCGGACGGGGGTCATCCTGCGCCCAAAGGGCGGCGGGCGCGACAATCAGCGCAAGCAGACACAGCAAAAAAAGGGGGATCTGACGCACCACACAGGTGCGCCAGTAGATGTGCAGCATCTTAGTTGAAAATGTCCGCGTGGCTTGTGGCCAATGGATCGGGGCCAAACTTGTTCGGCCCATCTGTTCCTTTGAG
>CAYPVL010000041.1:0-2101 GCA_964414165.1 uncultured Cognatiyoonia sp. | reverse complement strand
GCGGTGCTGACAGCGCCGATCTTGACCACCAGCCAACTGGACAGCGCGATGAAAACCACACCAGCCAGCCCACCCAGATAGGCCCAAAGGGGCGCATCTGCGGCACCTTCCGTGAACAACCCGCCAAAGAACAAAGCGATGAAGGTCACGAAAGCAAACCCCACAAGATGGTTCCAGAACGACGCATGCATTGCAGATGTCGAAAGCGCCAAGCGCCCGTTGATCTGACGGCTCAGCACCACAAGCACGCCAGCCAGAAAGGCCGAGATCACGTAAAATATCATGCCCCGCTCCCGAAGAAGACAAGGATCACAGCCCCCGCAAGGATCAGCCCCAGCGCTGCAAAATCGCGCAAAGTGGGTATGATCTTTGGCATGCCGAACATGCCCCGCACATCTGCAATCAGGCTAAAGGCCACTTGCCCGACAAGGCCCACCGCAATGGTGCCCGATAAGGCCAAGGCCGAATTCATCGCAGCCGATGCCAACACCACCGTGAACGCGCCCGATATGCCACCCAAATAGGCCCAAAGGGGGGCAGGCACCGCGCGGGCCTTCTTGGGGCGCAGCACAACAAGGAACAACAGGGCCGCAACCGTGCCCGTCGCATGAGGGACCCAGGATGAGAAAAGCAACGTGCCGCTGATCGCAAGCGTGCCGTTAAACAGCACCATCAGGGAAATCAGCCAGCCCGCGGCAAAGGCAACAATGAAGGGCCAGTAGCGCGGGGTCACGCGCCTAGCCCGGCGCGTTGTCAGACTGCGAAGACGCAGCCCAAAGATTGATCCCCTCATCCCTGGCCAAGGCATCAATTGCAGCCAACTCATCTGCGCTAAATTCAAGGTTGTTCACAGCGCCCGCACAGTCTTTAATCTGGCTTGGCTTGCTGGCCCCAATCAAAGCGGTGGTGATGCCACCGGCGCGCAGAACCCAGGCAATCGCCATCTGTGCGAGGGTCTGGCCACGGCTTTGGGCAATATCGTTCAGACCACGAATAGCAGCCAGAGAGTCATCATTCAGAAAGCCATCCAGCAAGGATTTGCCTTGGGTGGCGCGGCTGCCTTCGGGGATGCCGTTCAGATATTTCTTGGTCAGCATGCCTTGGGCAAGCGGGGTAAAGGCAATCGACCCAACGCCAAGTTCACCCAAAGAATCCTTCAGACCATCAGTTTCAATCCAGCGGTTAAACATATTGTAGCTTGGCTGATGGATCAGGCAGGGGGTGCCCAGATCGTTCAGGATCGCAACAGCCTCACGCGTTTTCTCAGCCGAATAGCTGCTGATCCCGGCATAAAGGGCACGGCCCGACCGGACGATATAATCCAGCGCACCCATGGTTTCCTCCAAAGGCGTATCTGGATCAAAGCGATGGGAATAGAAGATATCAACGTAATCCAGTCCCATGCGCTTGAGGGATTGATCACAAGAGGCAACCAAATACTTGCGGCTGCCCATCTGCCCGTAAGGGCCGGGCCACATCAGATAACCGGCCTTTGAGGAAATGATCAGCTCATCGCGATAGCCTGCGAAATCCTCGCGCAGAATTTGGCCAAAGGCCAGCTCTGCGCTGCCGGGTTTGGGGCCATAGTTATTGGCCAGATCGAAATGGGTAATGCCATGATCAAAGGCGGTCTGACACATGGCCTGCTTTGTGGCATGGGGGGTGTCATCACCAAAATTATGCCAAAGACCCAGCGAAACGGCGGGCAATTGCACGCCGGACTTGCCACAGCGACGATAATGCATTGTGTCATAGCGGTTCTCAGCAGGGGTATAAGGCATGGCAGCGACTCCTTCTTGCGATAAAGGAACCATAACCTGCAAGCGCCAGATCGCTAGTCCCATTTGCGTTGTTGACTCTGTCCCGCGCGCCCTTATAAGCCGCGCATTCATTGGTGTTGGTGGACCGGGCAACCGGAACCCTGTCGCCGCCTTTTTGTCCTTGGGCAAAATCAGCGGAAAGGACAACGCCCTTCGTCGTTTTAAAGAAGGAGATCAGCGTATGACAAAACGCACCGCTGCCAAGTACAAAATTGACCGCCGGATGGGCGAAAACATCTGGGGTCGTCCGAAATCCCCAGTTAACCGTCGTGAATATGGCC
>CAYPVL010000040.1:4660-30164 GCA_964414165.1 uncultured Cognatiyoonia sp. | reverse complement strand
GTGACACATCGTCGAGTAGCGGGTTGTTGATGGCTTTTTGCGCGGCTTCGACGGCCCGGCTTTCGCCTTCGGCTTCGCCTGTGCCCATCATCGCCTTGCCCATTTCGTCCATCACGGAACGGACATCGGCAAAATCAAGGTTGATCAGACCGGGGCGGACCATCAGGTCGGTCACACCCTTCACACCTTGATACAGAACGTCATCTGCAAGGGCGAAAGCCTCGGTAAATGTGGTGTTTTCATTGGCCAGACGGAACAGGTTCTGGTTTGGAATGATGATCAGCGTATCAACGACCTTTTGCAGGGCCTCGATGCCGTCATCGGCCTGCTTCATACGCTTGCCGCCTTCAAACTGGAACGGCTTGGTGACAACACCAACAGTCAGAACACCAAGTTCGCGGGCAGCTTGCGCGATAATCGGTGCTGCACCTGTCCCGGTGCCCCCGCCCATACCAGCAGTGATGAAACACATGTGTGCACCGGCCAGATGATCGACGATTTGTTCAATGCTTTCCTCGGCGGCAGCAGCACCAACCGTGGCACGCGCGCCAGCACCCAAACCTTCGGTGACTTTGACACCCATCTGAATGCGCGCATCAGAGCGCGATTGTTGCAAAGCTTGCGCATCAGTGTTGGCAACCACGAATTCAACGCCATCCAGCGCCTGTTCGATCATGTTGTTCACAGCGTTACCACCAGCACCGCCTACACCGAATACGGTGATGCGAGGCTTAAGTTCGTCCTGCCCGGGAATCGTTAGGTTCAGTGTCATATGCTCGTCCGCCTGTTTTTTTTGGGCCCGTCCCACCGGGCAGTACTGATAAATTAAGAAGACATTAACGGTTTGTGCACCGTGCGTCACCCAAAAACAACAGTTCAACCACAAAATATGGGCACAAATTTTGCACAATCCGCCGCATTCAGACAGATCGGCAAGATATTGCGTATCACCAATTGTCTTTAAACCATTTGACCGCCCGTTTCAGCGATCTGGCCGGGTAAGTTTCGGCCGGAATTTCAAAATCCCACCACTCGTCCTGCGGATTCGCCGCAAACAACGTCGCGCCTACTGCCCCCGAGAACGCCGGGCCTGTCGCTGCCTGCGGCAGACCTTGCACGCGCAGCGGGCGGCCAAGCCGCACTTGCTGCCCAAGAATTTTCGAGGCCAAACCATCCAGCCCCGGAATCTGCGACGCTCCGCCCGTCAGCACGATCTGCTGACTTGGCAAATGTTCGAATCCGGCCGCATCCAAACGGACGCGGACCTCTTCCAGAATTTCCTCAACGCGCGGACGCATGATCCCGATCAATTCCGCGCGTGACACAGTGCGGCGATCATGTTCCCAATCGCCGGTGTCGCCCCCAATCTCGATCATTTCGCGGTCATCCATACCCGTGGCAACAACGCCGCCATAAAAGGTTTTGATCCGCTCGGCCGTGGCCGCAGGCACCTGAAGACCCATCGAAATATCGGCCGTCACATGATCCCCGCCCATGCGCACCGCATCGGCATAAATCATGTGCTTTTTCATGAAGACAGAAATCCCGGTGGTTCCGCCGCCCAGATCAATACAGGCCGCACCCAATTCCTGTTCATCCTCAACAAGGGATGAAATGCCGGACACATAGGCCGATGAACACAGGCCAGCCAGTTCCAGATCACAGCGTTTCACGCAGAAATAAAGGTTCTGCAAAGCGGTCGCATCCACAGTCAGCATATGCATATCGGTGGTCAAACGGTTGCCAATCTGCCCACGCGGATCAGCCATGCCCGAGCGGTGATCAAGCGCGAAATTCACCGGTTGGGCATGCAGCACTTCACGATCCGCACCATAATCTGGCACATCACATGCCGCCATCACGCGACCGATATCCATATCCGTGACCATGCCACCTTCGATATCGACAGCGCCATCCAACCCATAGGATTTAGGGCGCGCGCCCGATAGGGTCGCGATCACATGATCGACGCGGACATTCGCCATCTTTTGGGCGGCCTGCACGGCGGTGCGAATGGCGCGCTCTGTCTCTTGCATCGCCTCGACCTCACCAAAGGTCACACCGCGCGAGCGGGTCGTGGCGGCACCGATGACACGGAACGATGACTGCCCGGCAAGTGAGCCGATCACATCATTGTCGCCAAACTGTTCCGGCCCATCAAAGCGCAGCACAAGGCACGCAATTTTGGATGTCCCCACATCCAAAATTGCAATCACGCCGCGCTGCATCGCTGCTTTGCGCATGTTGCGCATCGCCCGCTGGCTTTCGTAAATATCCCGCATCAGTTGTCCGCCCCTGTATCACTTACCCGGCGCAAGGCGTTGGCCGCCTCTGCGCTCATTCTTACGACTGGTCTTTGGCCATTGCGCATATCAACTGCGGCCACATCCCGTTCCAATAAATCATGGGTTTGACCCAAGACAATCACCCTGTCCAAAGCCGCAAAGGCATTGGTTTCAGGCAGTAAAATCCGCTGGTTGCGATCCAGCACGAGATCCCAGCGCCGCTCGCCCATGCGCACAAGCCCGCGCACGCGGGGGGACAAGGGACCGGTGCTGCGGAAAATCTCTAAAGCCTCAGCAATATGATCCTCGGCCCCGTCGCCCGCGATCAGCGGCAAATCAAGACGGTCTGCGCGGGCGGCAATCGTGCCCGAAAACACCCCTGCACCATCCAGCAATTTCAAGGTCGTGCCGGCGCGCCAAACCGCAACTGGCGCGCGTGGCGTGACATCGACGCGCAAGGTTCCGCCATCAGCAACGCGCACCTCTGCGTCTTTCACTGCATCCATCGCGACGACGGTTTCGCGCATGGCGACAAGGTCCAGATCGAAGGATGACACCGGGAATGCAATCGGCAACGCGGCCAGCACTTGGGTGGTCAGCCCGTGATTGGCCCCATCGACCTTGATTTGCTGCACCATGAATTCCGGGCGCTGCTGCACCTCGGCCTTTGCCTCGGCGATTTTGGCATGCAGCATTGCGCGATTGTCAGGATTGGAGAACCACGTGCCCGCAATCACAGCGATCAAAACAAGCGGGGTGCCCACCCGCACAAAACGCCGAAACAGCGGGGTCAGCATCAGGCGCTGATATTTATAGGTCCATTTGGACGGGGCCGGATCGCGGATGGGGCGGGCTTTGCGGATGCCTATCTGTCGCATGAGGCATCCTTGATCATCCAGTCGCAAAACTGCGGGAAGGACATGCCAACATGGGCCGCTTGTTCGGGGGTAAGCGATGTGGGGGTGAGACCAGGCTGGGTATTGGTTTCAAGCAGGATCAAGCCATCAAGGCCGCGCGCCTCGTCCCAGCGGAAATCGGTGCGGCTTGCCCCCCGACAACCCAAGGCTTTGTGGGCGCGTAAGGCATAATCCAGACAGGCCTCAAAAATCTCGGACGGAATATCCGCCGGGATCACATGGCGCGATCCGCCGGGCTTATACTTTGCATCGTAATCATACCAGCCATCGGTGATGATATCCGTGACGGTCAAGGCGCGATCACCCATCACAGTCGTCGTCAATTCACGACCCGGCGCGAAGGCTTCGACCATGACAGTATCCGGCATATCATCAGCCAGATTTGGTGGCGCATCGCCTTCGTTGACAATGTAAATCCCAACGCTTGAGCCTTCATTGAATGGCTTCACAACATAAGGCGGTGTCATGACATGGGCGGCGCGCACATCAGCAGCCTGCGCCAAAACGCTTTCGCAGATGGGCAGGCCGTGGCTGCGATAGACAGCCTTCGTGCGCTGCTTGTCCAAAGTCAGGGCCGAGGCCAGTACGCCCGAATGGGTATAGGGAATGCGCAGCCATTCCAGCAGACCCTGCACACAGCCATCCTCACCCCAGCGACCATGCAAAGCGTTGAACACAACATCCGGGGAAATCTCGGCAAGACGCATAGCAAGATCGGGGCCAGCATCGACCTCTACGACCTCATAACCTGCGTCCCGCAAAGCCGCTGCACATTCGGCACCCGAAGATAGCGAAACCTCACGTTCCGCCGATGGGCCGCCCATCAAAACAACAACTTTCGGGTTTGCCCTGCTCGACATAACCCACCACCTTCATCGCGCATCTTGTGATGCGTCTTTGTTTTCGCGATCCTTGCCTCGGATCAGGCCACTTTGCGGGCCTTCGTTGTGCACTTATTCAGCCTATCTTTGGCCGATGCGCATAATTTCCCATTCTAGCGTGATACCGCTGTTTTCGTAAACCTTTTTTCGGACCTCTTCGCCTAAATCTTCAAGGTCCGCAGCCGTGGCCCCGCCGGCATTGGTCAGAAAGTTGGAATGCATCTGGTTCATGACCGCGCCACCAAAGCGGGCACCGCGCATACCGGCATCATCAATGACCTTCCAGGCCTTCAAATCATGGACATCATCGGCGCGCCCGGTCGAGGAAAAGCCTGATGGATTGCGGAATGTCGACCCGGCAGTGCGGTCCCTGGTCGGCTGGGTCTCATCGCGCTTGGCAAGTTGGTCCGCCATGCGCGCGGCAAGCGCGGCAGGCTTGCCCGCCGTGCCCTGCAGCGTCACATCCAAGACAATCGCGCCCACAGGCAAAGCGCTGGAACGATAGCCAAATCCGGCATCCGTCACCGTTTCAATGCGGCCATCACGATGCATGATGCGGGCGGACTGAAACACATCAGCCATATAGCTGCCATAACAGCCTGCATTCATGGCCACAGCGCCGCCAATACTGCCGGGGATCGTGCGCAGGAAGGTCAGATCAACACCGGCCTCGGCGGCCTTGCGCGCAACTTGCGCATCCAGCGCTGCCGCACCAGCGGTCACCTGCATGCCATCAATGGATACCGTGTTAAATCCACGGCCCAAGCGCACAACAACACCCTTCACACCACCATCGCGAACAATCAGGTTTGACCCGACACCCATTGCAAAAACGGGCAGGTCAGCGGGCAAAGCACGCAGGAAATCGGCCAAATCAGACGCATCAGCGGGTTGAAAGAACACCTCTGCCGGGCCACCGACGCGCAGCCATGTGATCTCGGACAACATCCGGTTCGGGGTCAATGTGCCGCGCACGAGGGGTAGGTCTATGGTCATGCCAACCTCTTACCGCGACATCTTGATAAGGCCAAGGGGTGATGGCGGTGCCCGCACCCCGCGCACCATTTTTCGCAGAAGAATGGCCCCTACGGACGCCGGTCACGCCGCTTGCGCACAAGCCAGCCGAGCGCCGTGCCGCTCAAGGCTCCGATCATCGCGGGCATCAGGAACAGCAAGAAAATCGAATAGGCACGCAAAGGATCAAGGCCAATGGGCGTTTCAACCGCAAACCACAGGATGACCATGATCGCGCCAAGGACGGACAAGAGGGTCAAAACCAACCCCGACCTGCCGCGGATCATCAAATGGGTCAGCCACGCCATCGGCACCAAGCCACAGGCGGTCATGGCGGCGATGATCAAAACACCTTCAACCATCCGCGCGGCCCAAACGACGTTTGACCCAGCGGGTGAGGTAAATCACCGGCCAACGCAACACCGACATGCCCGCAGCCAGCACCAGCAAACCGATCAAAAGACCATGCGCATAAATGACCCATACCAGCAAAGGAAGGCCAATCGCGATCAGCACATAGGCGCGAAACCAATGATTATCCTTGGACGGGATCATCGCCAAAACATTGGCCGCCACCAGCCAGAGCAAGGCGCACATCAAAGCGGTCACCGGGGCACCTCTACGTCCTCACCCCGCGCACGGCGCCAGAAATAGCGCAGCGGATTGCGAAACATCGACACAAACGCGAGGGCGGCCAGCACCGACACCCACCAGCCGTGTGTATGGCCGAGCCAGATGATGAGGAGCGGGGCAAGGATCAGGAGCGTCGCGCCCGGCACATACTGACGGCGCATAGGAAGCAGAGCGGTGATGGTGGCGGCGAGAACCCAAAGGGCGGAAAGGATGATGGGGGTCATCAACCGCCTCCACTATTCGAAAGCCCAGACAACAGATCGAAAATCTCGATCATGCCTTCGCCGCGTTTCTTTGTCTTCATTGCAATATCAATAGTTCGCCCAGCATCTTTCCCAGCTTCTGCGGTACGTTGATAGAATTTGATTAACGAAAGACCTAAGCCCCCTGAACTTTGTGCAAGGCGAGTTTCCAAAACCTGCTTGAACTCGACACTTGAACTTTCCGCAATTGCGGCCCGAACAACTGTCAATTCATGCCGCATGTCATGAAGAACAGCGATGCCTTCAGCATCAAGGCCATAGAGTTTACCCGCCGGAAGATGCTCAATATCTGCGATCGCTTTGTCGAACAAAGCAATGACTTCATCTTGGTCAATCTGATCGAAATTTAAGTCTGCCAATGGCGCAAGCGTAGCATAACTAGGGCCGAAGTGTTTGCGACAGAGCCGCTTGAGCTGTGCAATTCTCTCATCCAACCGACCAGCAAGGATCGGCTGAAGATCACTGCGAGCCTTGGGCTCATTCGCGAAAACCTCAAGTTCTGAGGCTTGAATAACGAGATATTCCGCACGCAAGTGGGTCTTGTCCTCCACCCTGCGAAACTCTTTCAGAATGTTCTCGGCCTTGAGGCAAAGCAAGCCAGCAAAGTTACCGCCGCCAGACAGTGTTTGCGCGTCATCAATAAAATCTTGGAACAGATCGCTGACTTGTTCAGCGTCATCCAGGAACGCTTGGACAACTTCCGGATGGCGCAGGTGATGCATATTGTCATCAATGCCGACAAGCCGCATGACCTGAACCATAGCGTCAAAGGAGAAATCAACTGGGGCGGCTTTGGTAACAACGTTGAGTTCATCCTCCGCCCGATAACGCGCAAGCACCTCCCCAAACATCGGGTTGATGTGCAGCGGACCATGATCAAAGTCCTTTTCCTTAATTTTCGAAAGTACTGCGCCAACCTCATCCGCGCACCAATCTCTCCCATGGAGGACACGCTCGTACCATGCAATCCAGAACGACCAATCATCGGGATTGGCCATCATCGCGTCTTTTGCTGAACTCCAGATTTTCTCAATTTCGGAAGGAATACCATCAGACCAAATAGCACCGCTTGCACCACGCAAATCTGCGCGGATTTCTTCCCAAGGGTCTCCAAGCTTGGCAGCACAGTCGGCTCCTTGGAATAAGGCACGAGCGGCGAGCTCGGCAGTATTGGCTACGTCATAATCATAGGAACGGCCCATAGTGCTGAGGGCCGAGCCCGCCCTCTTGATAGCAAGGGTGACGATATCGGCGGCAATATCGGGGTTTGACGTTTTGAGTGCCAAACCTGATATAGAAATTTTTACAAAACCGCTAATGGCTATCGCTTCCTGCGGCCATTTCATGGACGATTTCAGCAAGTCTCGGCTTGCTATTGGGAAAATACGTGCTGCCGGCCGAAAGACGACGCGTAAACGCGCCTTACGTTGCTCGTCTTGTGAAAGCCCGTCAAGATATGCATTCAGGCTCTTTCCATCGACAACATCCTCAACCCGCACAGCCCTCTACCCCTCCAGCACCCCCGGCAATTCATTCGCCCACGTGCTGATCGTCCCCGCACCCAAACAAACCACAATATCCCCCGGCACCGCCTGCTCTTTCACGATCCGCGCAAGGTCTTCCAGCCCGTCGACCACCCGCGCGTGCCGGTGGCCGTGCCGGATCAAGCCGCCGACCAGATCGACGTGGGACGCCCCTTCAATCGGCTCTTCCCCAGCAGCAAACACCTCGGCGATTCCCACCACATCGGCGTCGTTGAAACAGGCGCAGAACGCATCGAAGTGATGGCTCAGCCGGGTAAACCGGTGCGGTTGGTGCACCGCGATCACGCGCCCCTCGCTCGCCTGCCGCGCCGCTTTCAGTACAGCCGCAATCTCAACCGGGTGGTGCCCGTAGTCATCAATGATCGTCACGCCGTTCACTTCGCCCACTTTCGTGAAACGCCGGTTCACGCCGCCGAAATTCTGCAAGGCGCTGCGGATTTCGGCCTTCTTCATCCCCAAATGCCGGGCCACGGCCACGGCGGATAAGGCGTTGGACACATTATGGTCGCCGGGCATCGGAAGCGCGCAATCCTTGATCACGTCATCCTCGCCTTGCAGTGCGATATCGAAATGCGCGACACCCGCCTTGTAGGTCAGGTTCACCGCGCGCACGTCCGCTTGGGCGTTGAACCCAAAAGTCACCACGCGCCGGTCGGTGATCTTGCCCACAAGCGATTGCACGTCCGGGTCATCGGTGCAGCAAACCGCCAGCCCATAGAAGGGAATGTTGGACACGAAGTCATAGAAGCCTTGGTGCAACGCCTCTTCCGTCCCCCAATGTTCCATATGTTCGGGATCGATATTCGTCACAATGGCGATGGTCGCGGGCAGGCGGTTGAAGGTGCCGTCACTCTCATCGGCCTCAACCACCATCCACTCGCCCTGCCCCATGCGGGCGTTGGACCCATAGGCGTGGATGATCCCGCCGTTGATCACAGTCGGATCGATCCCACCTTCATCCAGAAGTGCGGCGACCATCGTGGTCGTCGTCGTCTTGCCGTGCGTGCCTGCAACAGCGACGTTGGACTTCAGGCGCATCAGTTCGGCCAGCATCTCGGCCCGACGCACGACGGGCAGACCTTTGGCACGGGCCGCATCAAGTTCGGGGTTCCCGGCTTTGATGGCCGAAGAAATCACGATGACTTCGGCCCCTTCAAGGTTCTCGGCCTTCTGCCCTTCAAAGATCACAGCACCCAAGGATTTCAGCCGCTCGGTAATTTTTGAGGCCTTCAGATCCGACCCCTGCACGGTGTAGCCGTGGTTTAAAAGCACCTCGGCAATCCCCGACATCCCAATGCCGCCGATCCCCACAAAATGAATCGCACCCACGTCCAAAGGCAGTTTCGTTGCAGCATTCATAATCGGGCTTCCATCCATCATTGTCTCATGCCTCCGCAAGTTGATCCACAAGGGCGACAAGCCGCGCTGTAGCGTCCGGTGCCCCGCAAGACAAGGCCGCGCGCGCCATCATCTGCGCGCCCTTTTCGTCGCTCAGGATCGTTGAGATTTGTGCAGCAAGGCTTTCAGGTGCAAACTTGCTTTCGGGGATCAGGATCGCCGCCCCCGCATCAACCATGCCCCGCGCATTGGCCGTTTGTTCATCGCGCACCGCAATCGCGAGGGGCACAAAAATCGCCGGGCGTCCGATCACAGATGCATCCGCAATCGTTGATGCCCCGGCGCGCGTGATGATCAACTGCGCTTCGGCCATGCGTTCGGGCACATCGTGAAAAAACGGCTGCACCTCGGCCCGGATATCCTCGCTTGCATAAAATTCGGACACGCGGGCGTGGTCCTCATCGCGGGCCTGATGGGCGACACGGACGTTCTTGCGCATCTCCATCGGCAAAGCCGCAATCGCGGGCGGCACCACATCTGATAAAATCCGCGCGCCCTGCGATCCACCCATCACAAGGATCGACATCGGGTAATCACCGGGCGGAATATAGGGGGCACCGGCGCGTTCCAGCACGGCACTGCGCACCGGGTTCCCTGTATGAACGCCCTCAACCCCGTCAGGTAGTTCTGTCGGCCAAGTCCCGCAAGCCACCGTATTAACCCGCTTGGCAAAAAGCTGATTCACGCGGCCCAGAACCCCGTTCTGTTCGTGGATCATCCGCGGCACGCGGAAAGTCCAAGCCGCCACCATTGCAGGGATCGCAGGATACCCGCCAAAGCCCACAACCACCGTTGGCCGGTCGCGGAACATGCGGATTTTTGCAGCGCCGATACCAACGGCAATCCGAAAGGGCACAGCCAGTTTGGCCAAGATACCGCCCCGTGCAAAAGTCGCCGACCCGACAACATTCACTTCAACCGCATCCGGGAAGCCTCCGGCATAGCGTGCACCACGGGCGTCGGTCGAAAGCTTCACGCGCCAGCCCTTGGCCAACATCGCCTCGGCAAGCGCTTGGGCTGGAAACATATGCCCGCCCGTGCCACCGGCTGCGATGACCAACAGCTTGCTCATCTGCCGATCCGCCGCATGAGGATATCACCAAGTTCGCCTTGCGGGCGCGACCGGGTAAAGGCAAGCAACATGCCAACAGCAATGCCACCCGCAATCAAGGACGAGCCGCCATAAGACACGAAAGGAAGCGTCATCCCCTTAGCAGGAAGCAAGCGCACCGCGACACCCATGTTGATCATCGCCTGCACACCAAAGGCGCAGGCAAGGCCGGTGCCTGCAAGACGAATGAACGGATCACGCTCTTTCATCAGACGCGTCAGCGAACGCACGACGATAACCGCGTAAAGCACAATGATCGTCAGCACGCAGATCAACCCGTATTCCTCGGCTGCGACCGCGATAATGAAATCGGTATGGGCATCAGGCAAAGACCACTTCACCTGCCCCTCGCCCACACCGACACCAAAAAAGCCACCCTCACGAATGGCATTGGTCGCATAGCCAAGCTGGGTCGTGGGATCGACGTCGGGGGATAGAAAGCCATCAATGCGACGGGCAAAGTGTTCGGATTTACTATAGGCAAATGACCCGGCCGCAACGACCGCGCCCGCAAGCCCCATCAGCAAAGCCATGGGCGCGCCTGCGACGAAATACATAACACCCCATGCAAAAAGGATCAGACAAGCCTGACCAAAGTCAGGCTGAAACGCGAGAAAAAGCACGATGATAACAGTCAGTACGAAGGAATATGTCTTGCCCGGAGGGCCGCCCACATCCTGCCCGGCGGCCATAAGCCACGCGGCCATGACCACAAAACCGGGTTTCAGAAACTCGGACGGCTGCACTGATGCAAACCCCAGCGAATACCAGCGGGTCGCGCCTTTGCCGAAATCCGTGCCAAAGATTGGCAACAAGATCAACGCAACAAAGGCCGCCGTAAACCCAAGGACGGCCAAGCGGCGCACCATTTTGGGGTCCATCATCGACATGGCAAACATGGCGATCAGCGCCATGCCACCAAAGACAGACTGGCGAATAACATAGTGAAACGGCTCAAGCCCGTTCTTGGCAGCCAGCGGCGGCGAGGATGCAAGCCCCAGCAACAAACCGATGGCAAACAGGCCTAAAATGCAGGCCAGTGACCATTTATCAATCGTGCGCCACCAACGTGGCAGGACAGGATCGCCTGACACCACAGGAGCCGTCCCATAAACCATTTCCGTCATGGATATACCGCCAAAACTGCCTCACGCCCCGGTTGTCCGGGGTCTATTTGGACACCTTAACCCCATATCAACCACGATTCCACAAAATACTGGAGGGCGACTTTCATGTTTTTTGTGTCCAAATACCTCCGCCGGAGGCTCCGACACTTGCCAAACGGGCCAACCTCAGCCACCTGAGAGCCATGCATCTCAACACCCTCATCATCGGCGCAGGTGCCGCAGGCATGATGTGCGCAGCGCATGCAGGCCCCGGCACACTGCTGATTGATCACGCAAAATCACCGGGCGAGAAAATCCGCATCTCTGGCGGGGGGCGCTGTAATTTCACGAACCTTTATGCCGGGCCAGAAAATTTCCTGTCGCACAATCCGCATTTCGCAAAATCCGCACTGGCGCGCTACACGCAGTGGGATTTCATCGACCTTGTGACCAAACACGGGATTCCCTACCACGAAAAAACGCTGGGCCAGTTGTTCTGCGACACCTCTGCCAAAGATATCATCGCGATGCTGCGCGCCGAAATGGGGGATACACCGCTTTGGCTGAAAACCAGCGCGCGCGATATCCGCCATGATGGCAAGCAGTTCCATGCCACACTGATGCGCGAAGGGAATGAGACAAAGATCACGGCAAAGAACCTCGTGCTGGCCACAGGCGGCAAATCGATCCCCAAAATGGGGGCGACTGGTTTTGCCTATGAGGTGGCGCAGCAATTCGGCCTTAGGATCATCCGGCCCCGCCCGGGGCTTGTGCCGCTCACCTTCGGCGACCAATTCGCAGCTATTTCGGGCACCGCGCTTGATACAAAAGTCAGCGCAAATGGCACGACCTTCGCAGAAGCCACGCTTTTCACGCACCGGGGCCTGTCCGGCCCAGCGATTCTGCAAGCCTCCAGCTATTGGGACGAAGGGGATCAGATCAGCATCAACCTTGCGCCCGAAACGGACCTGTTTCAAGCGCTTAAATCAGCGCGGCAAAGCGAAGGGCGCAAGGCGCTGACCACAATCCTGTCCAACCACCTGCCTGCGCGACTGGTCAGCTACCTTTCGGATACCCAAGACCTAAGCGGCAACCTTGCTGACTGGTCGGATGCGAAACTTGCCGATCTTACACAAACGCTGCACCACTGGACCCTGATGCCCGGCGGCTCCGAAGGCTATCGAACCGCTGAGGTGACCCTTGGCGGGATCGACACAGACACCCTTAGCGCGCAAACCATGGAGGCCAAAACCAAGCCGGGCCTTTATGCCATCGGAGAAGCCGTCGACGTCACAGGCTGGCTAGGGGGCTACAACTTCCAATGGGCATGGTCATCTGGGTGGGCAGCCGGGCAAGCGATTGCGAATTCACGGCAGTAAGGCGATCCAATTGATGCAAAGGGTCACACCAACACCTCTTTGGTTTTCAAATATCCCCGCCGAAGGCTCCGCACGTTCCACCAAGCGCCGCCGCGTAGGATGGATTATGAACCCACCGCAGCCTGCACACAGGCCATAAAGTCCTCACCGCGCAGCTCAAAATTATCATATTGATCAAAGCTGGCACAGGCGGGGGCCAGAAGCACAACCTCGCCCGCTTCAGCATCAGCAACAGCCGCCGTCACAGCCGCCGCCATCGTGCCACACACCTGCACATCCGCATCGCCAAGCTGGCGGGCAAAGGCATCGGCCTCGCGCCCGATCACATAGGCCTTGGCGACATGATCCAAATAGGGCAGCAGTCCGTCAAGCCCGCCCTCTTTCTGCAAGCCCCCGCAAATCCAACGAATGCGCGCGAACGCCTGCAAAGCCTTCGCAGCAGATTCGACATTCGTCGCCTTGCTGTCATTGACGTAATTCACGCCATCCGCCTCAAGCACATGTTGGGAACGATGCGGCAAACCGGGATAACTACGCATCGCAGCCTCAATCCCTTTTGGGCCCAAACCCAAAGTGCGACAGGCGGCATAAGCGGCACAAGCATTCTGATGATTATGGGCACCGGGCAGCCCGCGCATGGCGCGCAGATCAATGGATGCGACCTGACGGCCCTTGCGCCATTCGGACAGAAACCCCTTATTTGCAAAGACATTCCAACCGGGTCCGGTCAGTTTCGTGCCCGATGAGACGCGCAAAACGCGATCATCCGCGCCGCCTTCGCTGATCTGATTGGCGAGGTAGCGGCCTTCAGGTTCATCCACGCCGATCACCGCGCGGTCCGGGCCACCTTCTGCAAAAAGGCGACGTTTGGCAGCGAAGTACCCGCCGAGGCCTGCGTGGCGATCCAGATGATCGGGGGAGAGGTTCGTCCAGACGGCAACATCCGGGGTCAGACTGCGGGCAAGATCGGTCTGGTAGGAGGAGAGTTCGAGAACGATGACTTCGCCATCATGGGCAGGCTCAATGTCCAGAACGCCACGGCCAATATTACCGGCAAGCTGGCTGGGGCGACCGTTCTCGACCAAGATGTGATGGATCAAAGCAGAGGTTGTCGATTTCCCATTTGATCCTGTGATTGCAATGATTTGCGGGCGGACGTTGAAGCTGTTCCACGCGTTGGTGGTGAATGATCGGAAGAACAGGCTGATGTCATTGTCCACCGGGACACCGGCGTCCCATGCGGCGGCAATCACGGGGTGCGGACTGGGGTAAAGATGGGGGATACCGGGGGAGACGATGAGGGCCGCAACACCTTCAAACGCGCCCGCTTTGGTGAGGTCGACAACATCAAACCCCGCATCATGGGCGGCATCGCGGGCGGCTTGGCCATCGTCCCAGACGATAACCTCGGCCGCGCCTGCCTTCAATGCAACCGCAGCCGTCATGCCCGAACGCCCAAGCCCCAAAACCGCGACCCGCTGGCCCGCATATCCCTGTACTGGAATCATCCCCGCCCCCTTTTTGGCAGAGTGCCGGGGGGGTGCGGCGGACGCAAGGTATGACCGCCTAGAAAGCGCCTTAAAGAAACATGAAAACGCTATGGGTTCGGTTCAAAAACCACCCGTTGCGGCGATAAGAACAAGTGAACAATAGCCACCGATCCACATAGCTGCGATCCAGATGCGGCGCTTGGCCCGGCGCGTCATGCCCACCAACGGACGTCGGTCATTGAAGTGCTTTGTTTCGTTCTCCATCAAATCTCTCCTCCGACGTCGATGTCAGGTTCTTCCCCGATCAAATCGTCGTCTTCGTCCATTGAATCATCCGCCTGACCCATGAAATCGCGCACCCCTTGCTCGTTTCCGCCCGCGCTGAGCAAGCCCCCCGCGAAGGTAAGGCCCGGCAAAAGCAACGGGAACTCTGATCCGTTGACTTCAAACTCTTGCAAATTCGCATCCGCATATTCGATCGCATTGTTAATGGCACAGAGGTTTGTAAAAACCGTGATTTCAATATCCTGAAGCCGCTCGATGCTGGATGCAGAAAAAATTGCACCCTGCCCCATATCCCGGAACGGAACACGTGTGCCAAAGAAGATGCGGCCTGCCAAGAATATGATCCGGCCCAAAATCCGTAGAAACAGCCAAATAAGGTCCAAGAAAACAGATCCCGATGTGCGCGAGATGACAAGCCCCCAACGATTCCGAATGCGGTTCAAAATCGCCCGCACCTCTGGTGCCACTTGCGCAATGACGCTGGGATCAATGCGGACAGATCCCAAATTGCATCTTTTCGCCAGATGATTTTCTTCCGGTGTTAATTCGACTTTCACAAATGAACAGTAGCGACGGCCAAACAATCCCTGTTTGACGTATAATTTTCGTTTTACTTGCACGTTTCCCCCACGACAGATTCAAATTGACCTAAGGTAAAGAGAACATCAATCTTCAGGCAAGTCTATCGAATTCAGCGGTAGGATCACAGAACCGCAACGCGCCGTTTCCACGTGACTATTTTCGCCGGGCTCTCACACGGAAAAGGCACCGCATCGGTCGCCCAGAATGCGGGGCGGCAATCCAACAAAAACCGCCAATACAATCTTTCGGGCCATAGATAAAATGCGCAAAATGTCCGCTAACGCACCTTCAACGTCGCAAGGCCAATCATCGCCAAAATCAGCGAAATGATCCAGAACCGGATCACGATCTGTGGCTCGGCCCAGCCTTTCTTTTCGTAGTGGTGGTGGATCGGCGCCATCAGGAACACCCGTTTGCCAGTGCGTTTGAAGTAGAGGACCTGAATGATGACTGACAACGCCTCGACCACGAAGAGGCCGCCGACAATGGCGAGGACGATCTCGTGTTTGGACGCCACGGCGATGGCCCCGAGGGCCCCGCCGAGCGCGAGCGACCCGGTGTCGCCCATAAAGACCGCAGCGGGGGGTGCGTTGTACCACAGGAACCCAAGTCCGCCGCCGATCAACCCGGCCACAAAGACCAGCAGTTCGCCGGTGCCGGGGACGTAGTGCAGCCCGAGGCTTTCGGTGAAATCGACCCGGCCCACGAAATAGGCGATGATCCCAAGCGTGCCAGAGGCGATCATCACAGGCATAATCGCGAGGCCATCAAGCCCATCGGTGAGGTTCACCGCGTTCGCCGCCCCTACGATCACGATGATCGCGAAGGGCACAAACAGGATACCCAAATTGACCAGCGTGTCCTTGAAAACAGGCACGGCAAGTTGGTTTGACAGCTCAACCGGGTGGTATTGCGCGGCCCAAAAGCCCGCGATCCCCGCGATAGCGAAACCAAGCGCGAGGCGGACTTTGCCCGATACCCCGGCTGTGTTCTGTTTGGACACTTTCGCATAATCATCCGCAAAACCGATCAGTGCGAAGGACATGGTCACAAACAGCACCATCCAGACATAAGGGTTGTCCCACCGTGCCCAGAGGAGTGTTGAGGTCAGGAGCGCCCCGACGATCAGCAGGCCACCCATCGTGGGCGTGCCTTGCTTGGCAAAGTGGCTTTCGGGGCCGTCTGTGCGGATCGGTTGCCCCTTGCCTTGCTTGCGCCGCAGCACGTTGATCAAGGGCAGCCCGAAAAGGAAGCCGAACATCAGCGACGTCATAAAGGCCCCGCCCGCGCGGAAGGTGATATAGCGGAAGAGGTTGAAGAAATCCCCCCCGTCCGACAGTTCTGTCAGCCAATATAACATGTCTGCGCGCCCCTTATTCTTATGCGGCTAGCGATGCCCCAGTTTGCGGATGGCGTCAACAATCAGGCTGACTTTACTGCCCTTTGATCCTTTGATCAGCACCACATCGCCCCCGTCCACCAGTTGGGCCGATTGGGTGGCCAGTTCTTCTGCGGTCGCGACCCACGTTCCCCGCAGGGCTTCGGGCAAGGCATCATAAAGATGCTTCATCCGTGGCCCCACGCAATGGACGATGGACGCTTTTGCAAGGTGAGGATCGCCCGCCAACCATTTGTGCATACTCATTTCTTCAGGCCCAAGTTCAAGCATATCCCCAAGGATCGCGATCCGCCGTCCTTTGACGATCCGCCCAATTCCGTCACGTGGGGTAGCGCTTGCAAGCACTTCAAGCGCGGCAGTCATGGACGTGGGATTGGCGTTGAACGCATCATCAATCAGATCGATCGTGTCGGCCTCATCTGTGACGTCCAGCGCAAGCGCCTCGCGCGTGCCCCGTCCTTCGGGCGGCAGCCAACCTGCGATATCCAAAGCGGCCTGCATCGGGTCTGCCCCCATCGCATCGGCCACGGCCAGCACACCGACCGCGTTCATCGCGAAATGACGGCCCGGAACGGAAAGTTTGAAAAGGTAGTCATCACCGCCACCCTTGGCTGCAATGATCGTTTGGTCCCCCGCAAGGCGCACATCGCCCAAGGTCCAATCGGTCGCAGTCTCCCCGAACAAGACGGTCTGCACATCGCGCGCATAATCCTGCAGGATCGGCGCGGTCGGGATGTCAGCGTTCAGCACCGCAATGCCGCCCGGCACAAGCCCGTCAATGATTGACGCCTTCTCGGCTGCGATCCCGTCGATGTTGTCGAACGCTTCAAGATGCGCGGCGGCAACGGTTGTGACCATGACCACATCAGGGGCGGCCATGATGGAGAGCGGTGCGATTTCACCGGGGTGGTTCATCCCAATCTCGATCACCGCGTAATCTGTGTCCGCGGGCATCCGCGCCAACGTCAGGGGCACGCCCCAGTGGTTGTTATAGGAGGCTTCGGCGCAATGGGTCTTGCCCTGCCCCGAAAGTACGGCGCGCAGCATTTCTTTGGTTGAGGTTTTCCCAACTGACCCCGTCACCCCGACAACCTTGGCCTTGGTGCGTTTGCGGGCTGCGCGACCCAAATCTTCCAAAGCGGCAAGCACATCGGGCACAATTAACAAAGGTGCCTCTGGTGCCACGTCTTCGGGCACGCGGCTGACCAAAGCGGCCCCTGCCCCTTTTTCCAAAGCTTGGGCCACAAAATCATGTCCGTCGCGCACGTTCTTGAGGGCGACGAACAAATCACCCGGCTGAAGCGTGCGGGTGTCGATGGAGACGCCATTGCACGTCCAGTCGCCCCGCGCCTTGCCGCCTGTGGCTGCAATCGCATCTATGCTTGTCCAAAGGGTCATATCTTGCCCTCCAAAGCTGCCACCGCAACGCTGGCTTGTTCCACGTCATCAAAAGGCAGGACCGTGTCACCGATGGTCTGCCCGCTTTCGTGGCCCTTGCCTGCGATCAGCAGGGCATCGCCAGCTTCAAGCATGTCAATGCCGCGCAGGATGGCCTCGGCGCGATCACCAACCTCGGTGACAGTCGTGCCGTGGTTCACAGCGCCCGACATGACAGCGGCGCGGATGGTCGCAGGGTCCTCAGAACGGGGGTTATCGTCTGTGACGATCACAACATCCGCGTGTTCTGCCGCAGCCGCCCCCATCAAAGGGCGCTTGGTGGCATCACGGTCCCCGCCTGCCCCGACAATCACGATCACGCGGCCCATGACGTGGGGGCGCATGGCCTGCAAAGCTGTGGCAACCGCATCCGGCGTATGGGCGTAATCAACAAAGACTGCGGCACCGTTTTCGCGGGTTGCCGCAAGCTCCATCCGGCCACGCACAGTGCCAAGTTCCGGGAAGGTTGCAAAAACATCGCCAGGCAAAGAACCCGATCCGATCAGAAGCCCTGCGGCCAGCAACACATTCTCGGCCTGAAAACCGCCCATCAGATCAAGGCGGGACAGGTAAGGGCGGCCCTGCCAGCTAAAACGAATGTCCTGCCCCGTCGTATCAAAGCGCTGGTTCACAAGGCGCAGCTTGGCATCCGCCGCACGCCCCACGCCGATCACCTCTTGCCCACGGCCTGTGCAGATGGCGGCAACCTCTTGGCCTTTGGGATCATCCAAGTTGACGACCGCAACGCCATCTTCAGCCAGAACGCGCGTGAAAAGGCCCATTTTGGCATCAAAGTACGCTTCAAACGTCTCGTGATAATCCAGATGGTCTTGGGAGAAATTCGTGAAGCCTGCAGCGGTGAGCAGAACCCCATCCAAGCGACGCTGATCAAGGCCGTGGGAGGAGGCCTCCATCGCCACATGGGTCACGTCATGCGCATCGGCTTTGGCCAGAACGCGGTGGAGGGTCACAGGTTCGGGTGTTGTGTGGTTCAGCGGATAGGACCACGCGCCTTCAACGCCTGTGGTCCCAAGGTTCACGCCGGCAAGGCCCATAATCTCCCACATCTGGCGGCAGAAGGTGGATACAGAGGTCTTGCCATTGGTGCCCGTCACCGCAACGACTGTGCCAGGGTGCGAACCGAACCAAAGCGATGCAGTCTGCGCCAAGGTTTGGCGTGGGTCTTGGGCGACGATCAAAGCGGCATCTGATGTGGCCAAGGCATTATGGGCCAGAGCGGCCCCTTCAGCGTCCGTCAGGATCGCGACGGCACCCTTTTCCAAAGCCCCAAGGATAAAGTTTGCGCCGTGGACCGTGCTGCCCGGAAGGGCCGCAAACAGCGTGCCCGGCGTCACGGCCCGGCTATCCACGGTGATATCCGTGATGCGCGCCTGCCGTCCGCCTTGGGCGGTCAGACCTAGCTCGAACAGGGATTTTGATTCTGCCATTCTGCCCACCTTAGTTTGAGGTGAGTGTTACACCGACTGGTCGCAAGGTTTCAACGTCTGGACGCACACCCAAAAGCGGGGCAACACGGCGGATCATCTCGGCCGCGACAGGCACAGCCGTCCAGCCAGCCGTGCGGCGCGGCTTGTCGCCGGAATTTTCGCTTGGCTCGTCCAAGGTAACAATCAGCACGTATTGCGGGTCATCGACGGGAAACACGCTCGCAAAGGTCGAAATAACCTTGTCATCGTAATATCCCCCACCCCGTGTGAGCGGCTTATCAGCCGTGCCGGTCTTACCGCCAACCCCGTAGCCCGGCACGTCCCCAAAGGACGCCGTACCGCGCACCACCACTTGGCGCAGCATATCGCGCGAGCGGGCAGAGACGCTTTCACTCACGATACGCGGCCCGTTCTGCGGACCTTCTTGTTTCACAAGCGTCGGGGTGACAAGCGTGCCGCCATTCAAAACGGATGCATAACCAGCGGCCAAATGCAGCGGCGATGACGACAAGCCATGCCCGTAAGATATTGTCATCGTTGAAATTTCAGACCAATTGCGTGGCAAGAGCGGCTTGCCCGTTGGGGCCTCGGCCAGTTCGGTTGGCGTTGGTTCAAGGAAGCCCAATGTATCCAAGAAACTGCGCTGCCGTTCGGCCCCGATCATCATTGCCACGCGCGCAGTCCCGATGTTTGAAGACTTTACGATCACGTCCGTCGTCGTCAGTTCATCGCCGTAGTCGTGGAAATCACGGATCTTGAAGCGGCCCCATTCCAACGGCCCTTCAGTATCAATCAGGGTGTTCTGATTGATCAGCCCCAATTCCATCCCTTGGGCGGTGGTGAAAATCTTGAACACCGACCCCAGTTCATAAACGCCCTGCACCGCGCGGTTAAACAGCGGGCTGTCAGATTGATCCCCTTCGGTCAAAACGCGGGGGCGGTTGTTGGGGTCAAAGTCCGGCAGGCTGACCATCGAAATGATCTCGCCCGTGTGCACATCCATCAGGACCGATGCTGCACCTTTGGCGTTCATCAGCGACATACCACCGGCAAGCACCTCTTCAGCGGCAGCTTGGACCGTCAGATCAAGGGACAGTTCCAGCGCGGCACCTTCATTGGCCGGATCGCGCAGATAGGCGTCAAAGTGGCGTTCAACCCCGGCGACGCCGATGACCTCGGCGCTTGATACGCCTTCGCGGCCATACGAGGCCCCGCCAAGGATATGCGCCATGATCGGACCATTGGGATAAAGGCGGGTTTCGCGCGGGCCAAACAGCAGGCCCGGTGATCCGATGTCATGGACCTGCTGGAGTTGTTCGGGCGACAACTGCTTGCGAATCCAGATGAATTTACGCTCACCAGTGAAGCGTTCCAGAAGGTCCTCTTCATCCATATCCGGGAAGATCGCAGCCAATTGTTTGGCCGCATTCGCCGGGTCGATCATGTCTTGGGGATGGGCATAAAGGCTGTGGGTTTCCAAGTTCGTGGCCAAAATCCGGCCATTGCGATCCACAATATCAGACCGCTGCCCGATGATCGGATTACCAACGGCTGACGCACGGGGTTCTTCGGGGACGGTATTGGCAAGCGTGCCCATGCGGGCCCCGATCACGACGAAGGCACAAAAGAACATCGCGCCCAGCACCAGCAGGCGCCCCTCGGCACGATCACGGGCAGCATCGCGCCCCTCTTCATTGCGCTTACGGCGGTTTTCAGCCTCGATCGCGTCGGGATTTTCGCCCTTCGCGCGGGCTTTGAGGATCTGGGCAAGCGGGCGCAGCGGTGTGCGGATCATAGCGGGTCATCCTCGGTCGAGGGGCCGATGGAATTCACATCAATCGGATCGGTGATAGGCAGGATTTCGGGGAGCGGATAAATGATGCTTTCGACCTCACCAAAGGCATCGGGCATCAAGGGCAGAAGGCCAAGGCGGTCAAAGTTCAACTCGGCCAGATCAGCCAAGCGGTCGGGGCGGTTCAAATAGGCCCATTCAGCGCGCAGGATGCCAAGGCGTTCATGCGCGGCACCAATTTGCGCATGCAGCACCCGCACATCGCGGATGGATTGCTGCGTTTTATAATTTTCCTGATAGGCCCAAAATCCAAGGCCCATCACCGCCAATGCGGAAAGCACATATAAAATACCGCGCACTTACCTTGCCCCTTTTTGCACCGGCATGCCGATGTCTTTGGGGGCGACGCGTCCCGCCGCGACCCCTGTTCGTGTTGCGACCCGCAGCTTGGCCGACCGGCTGCGCGGGTTCATTTGTAATTCGTCCTTATCCGCAGAAATCGCTTTGCGGGATTTCAGCGACCAAGCCGCCGCGTCCTGTTCCACCTCTGGTGCGTAGCGGTTGGCGTTCGCCATGCCGCCGCCGCGCTTTTGAAAGAAGCGTTTGACCATGCGATCCTCGACCGAATGGAAGGTCACAACGGCCAGTTGCCCGCCCTCTTTCAAAGCGCGTTCGGACGCCATGAGCGCCTGAAACAGCTCGCCATATTCATCATTCACCGCGATGCGCAGCGCCTGAAAGGTGCGTGTTGCGGGGTGGGATTGGTTGGGTTTGGCGCGGGGCAAACAGCCTTCGACGATCTTTGCAAGCTGCAAGGTGCTGGTCAAAGGACGCGCGGCGACAATGGCTTTGGCAATGCGGCGTGATGCACGTTCTTCGCCATAAAGATAAATGATATCAGCAAGTTCAGCCTCAGTGGCATCATTGCACAGATCAGCGGCTGACGCCCCATCCTGCGACATGCGCATATCCAGCGGGCCGTCACGCATGAAGGAAAAGCCGCGTTCGGCAATGTCCAACTGCATAGATGACACGCCCAAATCCAAGACGATCCCGTCCAAGTTGGATGCATATTCATCAAGTTTGGAAAACGTGCCCTGCACAGGTTCAATCGGATAATCCCCAATCCAATCAGCGGCCATTTCAAAGGCCAAAGGATCACGGTCCACGGCAATCACCTTGGACGCACCAGCCGCAAGCAATTCACGGGTATACCCGCCGTTCCCAAAGGTGCCATCCAGCCAAACGCCAGAAACAGGAGAGACCGCCTTGATCAGCGGCCCGATAAGAACAGGAATGTGGGGAAGTTCGTCTGCGGCAGCTGACATGACTGGCTCCTATCCCCCAAGCAAACTTAAGGGGTCAAAGTCATCATCCTGCTCGGCCAGCCAAGCAGCGGTGCTTTCCGAAACGGTGGTTTCGTAAACATCGTCTTTCCAGATCTCAAAGTGATCAACCATGCCGCGGAACGACAGGGGGCCCTCATCAAGACCCAGCTTTTTGCGGTGCTTCAGCGGCAGCACGATGCGCCCGTCCTTATCAACGCTCATGCGTTCGGATTGCACGATTACCAATTGGGTCAACATCTTACGGGCCTTGTCGCCCTTGGGCATCGCCTGAATATCAGCCATGATATTGGCATGTTCAGTCGCGGTGCGCACCTGAAGGCGATCCTTCAAGTGGTCGCCGTAATTCAAATAAAGCGTAACAGGGTTGCCAGAGGTCCAGTTGGGATCACCTGCTTCGAGCACACGACGAAAATCAGCCGGGATCGACATACGTCCCTTGCCGTCGACTTTGCCGTCGAATTCGCCTGAAAACCCTGTGTCCAACTGCCTTCTTTCGTCTCGTTTCAAACCCCGGATGTGAAGACGGCGGATTGAGCTGCTGCCACTGCTCAATCCGCCGCTCCGTGCCCTCTCGGGCCTAGTCCAGCTGCGCGCGCCACCTGGGGGGATGTCTGCTCGCTCGCGCGCCGGATCTCTTCGTTCGGTAATAAGAGGCCTGTATGAAACCTGACTTTTGCCGGTTGGGGTTCTTAGGTGCCCCGGTTTTTATTTTTGCTCGTCTTACCGTGGAACTGTTGTGACATGAGGGGGTGCACCGATCAACCATTATTTTGGGATTTCATGGAACTAACTGGATTTCAGCGGGTTTGAAGGGGTGCCGCGATGCATGAAAGCCACATCAATTTAGATCAATATGGTGTGATTGACCAATAATAGCACTACATATTGTGTCTATTTTCCACTGAAATTGCAGGTCCAGAAAATTCCAACTTTTTTCACGGTCCGCGCAATGTTCATGTTTTGATCCAAGATAAACAATGTATCAAGCAGCGTCTTCACTATAAATCAGAGGAGATTCCACCCATTCCCAGCCTACACCATCTACTGATTCCAGAAATTCCCAGATGCCGCCCACCCCGGACTTGGTCCGGGACCTTGGGTGCAAACAGCGCCACGCCTGACCAGACTTTACAGCCGCTTATACATCACCAACGCATCCACCAGCCCAGCGCTTGGATGCGCGAAAGCCTTTGGGATGCGTCCGACGGTTTCAAAGCCTGCACGCTCCCACAGGCGAATAGCGCCATGGTTTGTACATAAGACAAAGTTGAATTGCATCGCTTTGTACAACATTTTGCGGGCTTCATCTTGGGAATGGGCGCACATGGCGCTGGCCAGCCCCTGCCCCAACTTGGGTTACACAACTGACCCGATCCCGCCACATTTCCATCCTACGAAAGAGCGACGGATGAAACTGCAACAAGGACGCAAACATGTCGCTGACCAAACGCACACCTACGACGCTTGCCCTTGCGGCGTGCCTCGCGCCGACGACCGCGTTGTCGGACTCCACCTTGATCATTTATGAAAGCGCTGTCGCCTTGGTCATGCTTGACCCGCAGACCGCTGGCTTTGACTGTGCGTTCGATGACCGGCCCGCCGAAGTGACCATCACGCCTGACGCGCTTGCCACCGCGATTGTAAAATCCCCAGATGCCCTGTTTGGCTCTGCGACCCCACCAACCGTCACCGTCAGACGCGGTGTTGATCGCAGTCAAGAACCCCTCACCGGGACTTCAAGCGGCTTTCAGGCCGCACTTGTCGCAGAATTCCCGTTCGAGCCGATAGGCTCTCCCGAAGACTGGGACTTGGGCGTAATGGGCGATATGAAGTTCTGCGTTGGTCCTGCAACGCTGCAGTACGTGCAGGGAGATTTCGTGGCTTCGGCGTGGTTCGGCGAATATAACACAAGTCTTCAGGACATCGATGGTACAGCTAATTCAACTTACGCAAGCTATCTAGGCGAGAGTACATGGGGTCCAGCGCCTTATGAGATTACCACGCAACAACGCGTCAAAGACATTGGGTCCGACGCACGGTTGGCAGGACGGCATTTAGGCTTGTATTCTTTCAACCACTACATATCACCGGCAACTTTCGTGCACGAAAGTACGCTTCCGAATCTTGAGTATCAGGTGAAATTGTCTGTCAGGCTTATCCTTGTTGACCAAAACCAGAACTAAGCACTGACCCCGAACCCTTTAAAGCTTACGATACATCACCAACGCATCCACCAGCCCTGCGCTTGGGTGCTGGAACGCCTCGGGGATGCGTCCGACGGTTTCAAAGCCTGCCCGCTCCCACAACCGGATCGCGCCTTCGTTTGAGGTGAGCACAAAGTTAAACTGCATGGCTTTGTAGCCAAGCGCCTTTGCCGCACCCAAGCTATGCGCACACATGGCGCTGGCCAGTCCCTGCCCCCGCGCCGCAGCGGCGGTGATGTAGCCACAGTTGCACACATGCGCCCCGCCGCCGGCCTGATTGGTCTTTATATAGTAGGTGCCAAGGATCGCGCCTGCGTCTTCGACCACGTAAGTGGCAGCAGGCGTATCCACCCACATCGCCAAAGCCGCATCGCGGCTGATGTTTGGATCCACCGCGTAGGTGTCCCCTGCCCGGAACACAGGTTCCAGCAATGTCCAAAGGGCATCCGCGTCCGCCGGGTCGAAGGGCCGAATGTCCACGCTAGGCCATCCCACCGTCGATAAAGCGGCGCGCAAGAGCGCGATACGCATCAGCCATTGGGCTATCACCTGCAGCAATCGGCGTGCCTTTGTCGCCCGCGAGACGTGTATCAAGATCAATGGGGAGTGACCCAAGGAACGGCGCACCAATCGCCTCGGCCTCTTTCTTCACGCCGCCCTCGCCGAAGATATGCGCTTCGTGCCCGCAGTTGGGGCAATGGAAGGTCGACATGTTTTCGATGAGGCCCAAGACAGGTGTGTGCAGCGTGCCGAACATATCCAGCGCCTTGCGCGCATCAATGAGGGCCACATCCTGCGGGGTGCTGACCACAATCGCGCCGGTCAGTTGGGTCTTTTGGCAAAGCGTCAGTTGCACATCACCCGTGCCGGGTGGCAGATCGACCAGCAGGATATCCAACTCGCCCCATTGCACCTGCCCCAGCATTTGCTGCAAGGCCCCCATCAGCATAGGGCCACGCCAGACGACAGCTTTGTTCGGGTCCATCA
>CAYPVL010000040.1:0-4650 GCA_964414165.1 uncultured Cognatiyoonia sp. | reverse complement strand
TCATCAGCCCAATCGACATCATCGTCACGCCATGGGCCTGCAAGGGAATGATCGTTTTGCCGTCGGGCGATCCGGGGCGTTTGTTCACGCCCATCATGCGGGGCTGGGACGGGCCGTAGATATCGGCATCAAGCAGGCCAACGCGCCGCCCTTCGCGCGCCAAGGCCACGGCAAGGTTTGAAGACACGGTGGATTTGCCCACGCCCCCTTTGCCCGAACCGATGGCAATGATGCGATCCACACCGGCAGGTTTGGTCGGGCCAGCCTGTGGTTTGGGATGACCACCGACCTTCAGGGCTGGCGGGGCTTTGGGGGCTGCGGCGGGGCCATGGGCCGTAAGAACAACAGAGACATTGTCTACATCATTCATCCCGGCGACAGCTGCCTCGGCAGCTTTGCGGATGGGTTCCATCTGGGCTGCAACCTCGGCGCTGGGGGCTTCGATCACGAAACGGACCTGACCGCCATCAATGGTCAATGCACGGATCATGTCTTTTTCAACCAGATTGGCACCATTTGGCAGGGTGATCCGGGAAAGGGTCGCCATGATAGCGTCGCGGTCGATGGGCATGTCTGCTGCTCCTGCACTGGATGTGTACGTCAACTGCCGCAACATTTAGCACAAGGGGCAGAACCGCAAGGGGTTACGGCAGGCTGCACAATTTCTGGGCGATTCAAAAATTAACCTATCGTCACCTTGCACTTAGCGCATAGCCGCATTGCAGAAAGAGTTATTGTGCGCATGCAGCATCTTCCTACATATTGAGCACAACAAAGACGCACCCGGGTTGGGGCGCACAGATAGAGAAAACGAGTAACATGGCTTTTACAACACAAACACACGCAGGCATTTCATTGGCAGACCGCTTTCACGCGTTCCGCGCTGATTTCGCCGAAGCCCGCGCCAAGCGCGCACAGTACCGCATCACACGTGACGAGCTGTCGAAACTGACAAACAGCGAATTGGCTGACATCGGCGTGAACCGCTCGATGATCACACGGATCGCAATGGACGCAGCAGGTTACAAATAAGGAATACGGGCTGCCTACTTCCTCCCTGAAAAGGGTGGCCCGCTGAACGCAAGAAGGCACCTCCTCCCGCCGGATTGCGTTTCTCGAAAAGGTGGCGGCATCACCTCCTCCCGATGTCGCCACCTTCGACGAAATTCAGGCCCTCACCTCCTCCCGAGGGTCTGCATCAAAGATCGGCGCCCACCTCCTCCCGGGTTATGATTTTTGCACATAGCGGAATGTCTCACCTCCTCCCGAGGCGGACCGCGACACATAAGCGCCGATGTCCACCTCCTCCCGGGCATCGGCGTTATTTGTTTTAGGGGGCCTTTGTCAGATCGACGCGCTGCGAGAGCCGCCAGACAAGTGGGATCAGGGCCGCAATCAGCAGCGCAGACATCAGGAACGGGGCACCGGGGAAATAGATCACCGCTTCCGGCCCCGAAAACCAGCCAAACACAGCCGTCAGGATCAGCGGCGCAACAACGGCCGCGACCGAGGCCAGTGATGCAATCACCCCCTGCAACATCCCCTGCCGGTCTTCATCCACAAGGTTTGACGCCATGGCCGTGATCAAAGGCGGCGTCATGTCTGACAGGGCCGCAATCACAAGGAACACCCCAAGCGCCACAAGTGAGCCGGTGAAACCGAATCCCGTGAGCCCGATGATGGCCGAGGCCATGCCAAGCCAAAGCGTGCGTATTTCCCCCAGACGTCTGATGAAGAGTGGCATCAGCCCGCCGTGTACGCCCGCAAGCATCACCCCGTATATGGCAAGCGATGTCCCGATCAGTGCCGCCCCCCAGCCGAACACCTCGCGCGTCCAGAACGCCCAAAGCGACACATAGACCATATTGGCGAATTCAAAGGTGAACAGGCACACCAAGGGGATCGCAAGCCCTGGCATTTTGAAAGCTATGAGGATCGCCGCAAACGGGTTCGCATCCCGCCTGGCCATCTTGCGCCGTTTATCCGGGGTCAGGCTTTCGGGCAGCACGAAGATCCCGAACAGCACGTTGGCCCCTGCGAGTGCGGCCGCGATCCAGAAGGGTGCCGTGATATGGATGCTGGCCGCCAGCCCACCAAGCGCCGGGCCAATCACGAAGCCGATCCCGAACGCCGCGCCGATCATCCCGAAGCGGGCCGCTTTTTCTTCTTTGGTTGAGATGTCTGAGATGTAGGCTGTTGCAGTAATATACGTTGATCCTGCGATCCCAGCGACAAGCCGCCCGATCAGCAAAAGCCAGAACGTCCCCGCCAGCGCCATGATGACGTAATCAATCGCCAGCAGCGCGAGGGCTGCGAGCAGGACGGGTTTGCGCCCGATAGAGTCCGACAGTGACCCGACCGCCGGTCCGCAAATGAACATCGCCCCTGCATAGGCCGACATCATAACGCCCGCCCAGATCGCCCCCTCTGCCGTGGATGCGGCGCCCACCCGATCCATCAAGTCTGGCATGATCGGAAAGACAATGCCGATGCCAATGGCGTCGATCAGAAGGGTGGCAAGGATGAAGGCGAAGGCGCGGTTTTGCATGGGGTTGTCATGCACTGATGTGAAGCGACGGCGCAAGAGGCGCACCGAAAGGCCGGATGCGCCGGGATTGAAGTTGAAGATTTGTTGCGAAGCGTATTGGGCGTTGTTTCGTATTGCCACATAAATTGGCCGTATCATTGCCCGTCAAAAAAACTAATGTGCCCCTATGACCACATCCCTCCTCCTTGCCCTTATCGGCTTTGCTGCTGTCAGTTCGATGACCCCCGGACCCAACAACCTGATGCTCATGGCGTCGGGTGCAAACTTTGGCTTGCGCCGGACGGTGCCCCATATGTTGGGGATTTCCCTGGGGCATATGTTTATGGTGTTTCTGGTCGGGATTGGGTTGGGCCAACTGTTGGAAAGCTATCCGGCGCTGAACTGGATCATGTTGGTCCTTTCAACGGCTTATCTGCTTTACCTTGCATGGAAAATCGCCACCGCCGCCCCGCCAGAGGCGCGCGAGGCAACGGGCAATCCCTTCACCTTCCTGCAAGCCGCCGCCTTTCAATGGGTGAACCCCAAAGCGTGGTATATGGCGATCTATGCGATTGCGAATTACGTCCCCGACGGGTCGGGCTGGCGCGGGGCATTATTGGTCGCGGGTGTGTTTGCGATGACCAACCTGCCTTCAGTCAGCGTTTGGGCCGCGTTGGGGACGCAGGTCAAACGCTTGCTGGACCGCCCCGGCGGGTTGCGCACGTTCAACTGGACAATGGCGGGTTTGTTGGTGCTGACGCTTTATCCCGTGTGGTTCTCTGCGGCTTAAATATGTGGAGGGGCGCTGCCCCGCCGCGTGCCGCGGCCCCCGGGATATTTCCAAACCAAAGAGATGGGGTGTTGTGTGCTTGATTTCTGGTGGGTCGTCTAGAACGGAACGTCATCCGCAGCATCCGCATTCACGATGAACTTCGCGATCACGTTTTTTGTGCCCGCTTTGTCAAATTCAATCGCAAGCTTTTCGCCCTCGATCCCCATGACTTCGCCGTAGCCGAATTTCTGGTGGAACACCCGGTCGCCGATGGTGAAGGCGCTGACGGCATCCAGATCAATCTTCATGTTCCGCGCCTCGGATGGCTGGGACATACCGCGCTGCTGGCTGCGCGATTGCAGGCGCTTCCATCCCGGTGAGTTGTAGACATTCGCCTCGGCCGCTTTTTGATGCAGGTCGCTGCCCATCATTTCCTGTACGCGCGGATTGGCAGATGCGGCCATACCTGCCGCGCCAAACCCACCGCCGTAAAGACCCGGCGGGGTGAGCACCTCGACATGTTGTTCGGGAAGTTCGTCGATAAAGCGGGACGGCATCGCCGATTGCCACTGACCATAGACCCGGCGATTGGCAGCAAAGGAAATTGTGCAGATTTTCTCGGCGCGCGTGATACCGACGTATGCCAGACGCCGTTCTTCTTCGAGGCCTTTCATGCCGGATTCGTCCATGCTGCGCTGGCTTGGAAACAGGCCGTCTTCCCAGCCGGGCAGGAAGACTGCAGGAAACTCAAGCCCCTTGGCAGCATGAAGTGTCATGATGCTGACTTTCTCGCCCTCCTGCTCGGTTTCGTTGTCCATGATCAGGCTGACGTGCTCAAGGAAGCCTTGCAAATTCTCAAAATTCTCAAGGGCTTTGACGAGTTCCTTCAAGTTTTCAAGACGGCCCGGCGCCTCGGGCGTTTTGTCGTTTTGCCAGAACCCGGTGTAACCGGACTCGTCCAGTATCATCTCGGCCAGTTCAACGTGGGTATCGGCCTCGGCGCGGACTTGGCCGTGCCAGCGATCCAGCCCATCGACCAGAATGGCAAGTTCTTTCAAGCCCTTCCCGCCAAGCAGTTTGCCCTGCACCACAAGCCGTGCGCCCTCAACAAGGTTCACGCCATTGGCCCGTGCCGTGCGCTGGATCGTCTGCACAGCTTTATCACCAAGGCCACGCTTGGGCGTGTTCACGATCCGTTCGAACGCGAGGTCATCGTCTTGCGATACCGCCAGCCGGAAATAGGCCATCGCATCGCGGATCTCCATCCGCTCATAAAAGCGCGGGCCGCCGATGACGCGGTAGGGCAGACCGATGGTCAGGAAGCGATCTTCAAAGGCGCGCATCTGATGGC
>CAYPVL010000039.1:0-30392 GCA_964414165.1 uncultured Cognatiyoonia sp. | reverse complement strand
CCAGGGTCGCCCACCACGCAACAGTTTCGCAGAAACTGTTGCAGCGCGAGGCAGCTAAAATCGCAGATTTTCGCGTTCGCGCCCAGAGGAAAATCTGGGTGCTTCGGAACAAGCCACATATTCCAAACACCCGTTCGAAATCGCAATGCGCTTTCGAGATGATCTTGTGGCAGGGGCCACCTGCGGTTCCCTCGCGGAGACGCACGCGCCGGTCTCGATTCCAGGGTCGCCCACCACGCAACAGTTTCGCAGAAACTGTTGCAGCGCGAGGCAGCCAAAATCAAAGATTTTCGCGTTCGCCTAAACCGGCAAGGTAAGCCCTGTCGTCAGCACAGCCGTCACCCCAAGAATCGCCACAACCATCATCCATTCGATCAGAATCGTGCGGGACAATTGCTTGGCGGCTTTGACCTCGCCTGCGCGCAAAGCAGGCACAAAGCGCCGTTTGTTTGCTGCCCCCAGTTCAAGCAGCCCCGCCACGCAAAGCAGCTTAAGGATTATCACTTGTCCGTAAGACGTGCCCAAAAGCGCGCTGAATGACCCAACAAGCGTATAGGCCAGATACCCCCCAGCAATCAGCAAGACCGGTATAACGCCCATGGCCACAAGCCCAAAGCGATGCCCCACAAACGCTGCGCGCGCGTGCGTTTCAGGATCGCGGGCCAGTCGGCGTAGTGGCGTCAGAATACCGATCCAAAGCGCAAGGGCCGCAAGGTGCAGGTTCAGTGCGACATCCAGAAAGGGCGCATCTTGGCCCGTGACATGCCCGACGTGACTGAACGACCAGATCGCCAGCGCCCCGCCCAAAGTCGCCACCCAAAGCCCTGCGCGCCACATACGTAACCCCATGATCAAAAGCCCAAGCCCGCCCACGCGCAGCATCAAAGCCGTGCCAACGGGTGTTGACCACAAAAGCCCCAGCATTTCAGGATCAATCATGCCGCTGGCATCCCCTGTCAGGGTCGCCCCCCCCAAGGAAAAGGCCAGCATACTTGCCAAAAGTCCAAGGATCGCAAAGCTTTGCGCAAAGGCTTTCGTGTGCTCAAGTCGAAATATGAGGCTTGCGAAAACCGTCCCTGCAGCCGTCAGAATGCCCAGATACATGCAAAACTTGGCTGCAATCGCCGCAAGCGTCCAAGGATCAGCCAAAGCCTATTGAACCCGAAATGCAAAGACGCCCGTCTGAGCATGACCATCATCACCAAGGCCGCGCCATGTGATCAGATACTCCCCAGCCCCGAAGTCTGACAGCGGGATCATAAAGTCCTGCTGAAAGGCCGTCTGATCGCCCAAGACCAAATCCTGCGCATCGCCCTTTGCATGGGCCAGTGTCACGCGGGTCAGCCGGATTTTGCCTTTGAAGACCATCACAATGTCAGACGGTGGTACGGCCAGAACAGCCCCATCCGCTGGGGTCGTGCTTTGCAGCGGTGAATGGGCAAAGGCCGCAACAGACCAAAGGCTGATCAATGCGGAAAGAAGTACAGTTTTCATCATCAACCCTTTGGCTGTCGTCAAACAAGTTCATCGGAACCTTAGGCCGAAACCGGCACGCAGTCACCTATGCATGCGCAAAAAGGCACCCTTTCCCAAAAGCAGTGTCGTCAAGACCGGCGCGCGTCTTTATAGTCGCCCCAAAGGGTTACGGGGCAACGCAGCTATGTCGGCACAGCCGTTCAACATCATGATCGTCGGGCAAGCCGGACGGCTTCAATATGAGGCGGTGCTGTTTGTGGCGTCCTTGCGCGCAATGTCACCGGGGTTTTCAGGGCGGGTCATTGTGGCTGAACCGCAACCGGGCGACCGCTGGTCCTTTGATCCACGCATGTCGGCCGAAATCCGGGACCTTTTGGAAAGCATGGGGGCCGAAGTTGTCGGGTTTGAGAATGCGCACTTCGGCGAGGATTACCCTTATGGCAACAAGATCGAAGGGCTGTCGGCCCTGCCCATTGGTGAACCTTTCATCTTCTTTGACACCGACACGATTATCACCGGCGATCTGACCGCGGTCCCCTTTGATTTCGACAAACCCGCCGCATCAATGAAGCGCGAAGGCACATGGCCGGTCGAGGAACTTTATTGGCCCGGCTATACCGCCATCTGGAAATCGCTTTACGACAAATTCGGTTTGGACTTTGAGGCCACGCTCGATCTGTCCCACCCGGATGAATACTGGCAGCGCTATATGTATTTCAACGCAGGTTGGTTCTTTGGGGCCGACCCTGCGGCCTTTAGGGCGCGGTTCTTGGAATACGCGCTGGCCGTGCGCGATGACCCGACGCCCGAAATGGTGATCCAGCCGCTTGATCCATGGCTGGATCAGGTGGTTTTGCCGCTTGTGATTACATCGTTCGGCGGCGGACGTCCGGGGCCGGAACTGGCCGGTCTTGATGGCGATGTGAGCTGTCACTACCGCCTCTTGCCGCTGTTTTTTGCCCGCGAGGCCGATCATGCTGTTGACGTGATGGAGGCTGTTGCCGCCCCCAACAAGATCAAAAAGCACCTAAAAGCGTATGAGCCGTTCAAGCGCATGATCTATCAGGCGCGCGGACGGAAGGTGCGGGATATGTTTGATCGGGATAATCTGCCAATGAAAGAGAAGCAGATTAGGAACCGGATTAAATCAGCGGGGTTTTGGATGCGCTGAACTTTGCGCAGCAAAGTCTACCTGTGCGCGTCAGGGGCTTTTCGCGACAAAACCATTGGTTTTGGCGGCAGTGCGCGGCAGGGACTTTTGGCACAAAAGCGCCCGAAAGCGGCACCCGGTCGCAATAGCGCACCAAGCACCCGATCAAATCAGCACTCCACTCCAACATCATAAATGTATCCCACCCGCCGAGGGGGCTTTGCCCCCGCCTGCGGCCCCCCAGGATATTTCTAAACCAAAGAGATGTTTATTGCGCGAAGATCTTGGCGGTGTTTGCGAAGCCTTTGACTTCGATCGGGTTGCCGGATGGGTCGCGGAAGAACATTGTCCATTGCTCGCCCGCCTCGCCTTTGAAGCGGACGGAGGGGGCGATGATGAAATCGGTTTGGCGTTCTTCCAGACGCCCTGCGAGCGTGTTCCATTCGTCAAGCGGTAGCACGATCCCGAAATGAGGCATGGGCACCATATGATCGCCGACTTTACCGGTGGGCGCGTTTGGGAAGGGTGCGCCCAAATGCAGGCTCAGTTGATGGCCGAAGAAATCAAAATCAACCCAAGTATCTGTCGCGCGCCCCTCAACGGCACCAAGTCCGGCGGAATAAAATTCCCGCGCTTCATCCAGATCGTGAACGTGAAAGGCCAAATGAAACGGGTGCGGCATGGGCTGTCCTCTTTTTGTCGTGCAGCCGTTGAGGCCGCGCGCAATACCATCTAGACCTAGCGTTAACTTATTTCAAAGGGGGAACATCAATGACCGACGGACCAAGCTACGGCTTCGACACGCTTCAAATTCACGCAGGCGCACGGCCTGACCCGGCCACGGGCGCACGGCAGGTGCCGATCTATCAAAGCACCGCGTTGTTCAACCTGCAAGAGGTTGGCTATATCTATTCGCGCCTGACCAACCCGACCGTGGCCGCCTTGCAGGAACGCATCGCGACACTTGAAGGCGGTGTTGGCGGGGTTTGCTGTTCATCAGGGCACGCCGCACAGATCATGGCCCTGTTTCCGCTGATGCAGCCGAGCATGAACATCGTCGCCTCTTCGCGCCTTTATGGCGGAACGATTACACAGTTTTCGCAGACGATTAAGCGCTTTGGCTGGTCGGCAAAGTTCGTCGACATGGATGATCATGCGGCGGTGAAAGCGGCGATTGACGACAACACGCGGGCTGTGTTTTGCGAAGCCATCGCGAACCCCGGTGGGCATATCACGGACCTTGATGCGATTTCCGCGATCTCTGACGCGGCGGGCATCCCGTTGATCGTGGATAACACCACGGCCACGCCCTACCTTGTCCGCCCGATTGAGCATGGGGCGACTTTGGTTGTGCATTCCACCACGAAGTATCTGACCGGGAACGGCACCGTCACAGGCGGCTGCGTTGTGGATTCAGGCAAATTTGACTGGGCCGCGAATGACAAATTCCCATCCCTGTCCCAACCCGAACCCGCATATCACGGCATGAAGTTCGCCGAAACTTTCGGCCCCCTTGCCTTCACCTTCCATGGCATCGCCGTGGGCCTGCGCGATCTGGGCATGACGATGAACCCGCAGGCGGCGCATTACACGCTGATGGGGATCGAGACGCTGTCGTTGCGAATGGAACGGCACGTTGAAAACGCCGAGAAGCTGGCAAAATGGCTCGAAGCGGATGCGCGCATTGATTATGTGACCTATGCGGGGCTGGAAAGTTCGCCTTACTACAAGCTGGGGCGCAAACTTTGCCCGCGCGGCGCAGGTGCTTTGTTCACGGTTGCGGTCAAAGGCGGCTATGATGCCTGCATCAAACTTGTGGATAGCCTTGAGATTTTCAGCCACGTCGCCAACCTTGGGGATGCGCGGTCGCTGATCATCCACTCTGCGTCGACCACGCACCGCCAATTGACGGCTGAACAACAGGAAGCGGCGGGCGCGGGTCCAAATATCGTGCGCCTTTCCATCGGGATTGAGGATGCGGATGATCTGATCGCTGACCTTGATCAGGCGCTTGCCAAGGCAACCGCCTAAAGAAATCAGCGTCCGCCGGGGAAACCGGCGGGTGCATGCAAAGCGGACGCATTGGAACCCTTGGATTAAGCGATAAATTGCGCTAGGAAGCCTGCGGCGGGGAATAGTTGTTTTTCGCTTCAAGTTTCGATGCTAAGGCCATCATATGACGCCGAATTTTGCACTTTCGCTCTCTTTTGACGGCATCCGCATGCTGCGGCGCGTCAGTGGTGGATGGCATCTGGTCGGCGAGGTCACGCTGGATGCGCCCGATTTGGGTGGTGAATTGAAGGTTCTGCGCCAGACCGCGCTGGAACTTGACCCGGCGGGCCTGCGCACCAAACTGCTGATCCCCAACGATCAGATCAAATATACAGCCATCGACAGCACGCAAACTGATCTGGACGATGTGCACGCCGCCCTTGACGGGCTGACCCCCTATAGCATCCATGATCTTGTGATCGACTTTGATCGCTCGGGCGGACGCACGCATATTGCCGCCGTCGCCCGTGAAACCCTGCAAGAGGCCGAGGCCTTTGCCGTCGAACATAACTTTGCGCCCGTCTGCTTTGCCGCCGTCGCGCCGCCCTTTACCTTTAGCGGCGAAGTGTTCTTTGGCCCGACTGAGGTCGCCAATGATATTTTAGGGGCCGAAACCCCGGTGGCGCGCGACAGTGCTGCGGTTGTTGTCATCGGCTCGGCTGATTTGACAGACCCGACGCCAGTATCCGATCCAACGCCTGTGGCCGCTGAACAACCCGGTGCGCCCTTGGTGCTGGAACCCGAGGCAGAGGCCAAGGACGAAGACAGTACCGCAGCCGTCGAAATTTTGTTCGCCACGCGCCATCGCGCGGGTGAAGACGCCGCACCCGCTGCGCCAAGCGCGACACCCAAAACGATTGCGGCACCACCCGCCCCGGTTGCGGCAGCCGATCCAGCCCCCGAGGTGGAGCCGCTCTTCACCCGGCGCAAGGAAACCCCCGACGATGTCCGCGCCGAACCACCATTGACCGCCACGCCTGCGGCGATAGAAACGCCGCCACCGATTGCGCCCCCTCAGGCAAAGCCGGTCGTCGCAGACCCGATCGTCCGCCCGGCCCCGCTGCCAGACCGGATCGATGCGCCCGCAGCACATCAATCTGCAGACGGGACAGCGACAATGTCGGTTTTTGGTGCCCGCGATGGGGCCAAAATTGGCGGCAAGCCCAAGTATCTGGGCCTTATGCTGACCGTCGCCTTGATCATTTTCATGCTGATCGTGGCGCTTTTCGTGAATACGGCCACCGAAGATGGCATCGCAGGCTGGTTCAAAAGCGAACCAGAGCTGATTGAAACGGCCGATGTGCCTACACCTGTTATTCAGGCCCCTGCGGATGCGGGCGAACAGGCCGTGGTTGAAGAACAACCCGCCCCGCCCGTGCTGCGCCAACCTGCCGGACGCGTACTGAGCGCGGATGAAGCGAACCGGATTTATGCAGCCACCGGCGTTTATCAACGCGCGCCCCGCTTCACCAGCGTGCCGCGTGAAACGTCGCTTGCGGGCTTCCAAGAGGCGACAGAAATCGCGCCCGGCACACGGCTTGCGGCCCTTGCAGCCCCCGATCTGGACGCGATGTTCCCCGATACACCGCTGACGATACCAGCCAATCCGCCTGCACCGGGCGTTGTATTCCCGCGTGATCTGCGTGGCTTTATTTTGGCAACCCCCGAGGGCACCGTGACCCCGGAAGGGACCATCGTGATTGCAGGGGTGCCTGAACGTGTGCCGCCCTTACGCCCCGGCACGCAAGTTGTGGTGCCAGTCCCGGAAACGACCGCTCTCGCGCCTGATGGCGCAGAAGGTCTGATCCTGATCGCAGGCCGCCCGCCTATCGTACCGCCACTGCGCCCGGATGGGATTGCCCCGGATGATGAGGCATCCGTAACACCCGATGACGCCGTGTCCATCGTGGTTGAAACAGTCGAAAATACAGCCCCGCTGACCGCCGTTGACGACGCAGACGTGGACACCATCGTCAACCAAGCCCTTGCCGCCGCCCAGATCGATCAAGCCGCCCAAGCTCCATCGGTGGAAGAGATTGTCGCCGTGGCAGAGCGCCCTGATGCGCTGCCCGCGCCACGCGCCGATACGCTTGCGATCCCTGATGACGTGTCAGCCGCACCTGACGCACCCGTCGCAGAGGCCACGCAAACCGTTGAAGCGGTGCCCGAGGCGGCACCGGAGAATGTGATCGTTGTCGCGGGCCGTCCTGATCTTGTCCCGCCTGTGCGCCCTGCGTCCATCGTTACGCGCGCGGCCAATGCGCCGGCACCCATTGTCATCAATCCAAGGGATGTCTTGGCCAGCAACGGCGTTGCGCTTGCGACCTTCCAGCCGCGCTTGCGCCCGGCAGGCTTGCAACCACCCGCCGCAGACAACATCCAATCTGATCCAACGCTTGCCGGGTTCCGCCCGGCACTGCGCCCCGCCGGGCTTGCGCCAGCCGAAGAACCCCAAGAGGTTGTTGAAGAGCCCATCGCGCCTGACGTAACCAGCGTCATCGCGGCCATCACCGCCGCCGCACCGCCAAGCCCGATTGTAAATGCAACAGCGCAAGCCATCGTCGTCTCGCCCCGCCCCGGACCACGTCCGCGCAACTTTGGACAGGTCGTCGCACGCGCACAGGCCGCAGCACAGCAGCGCCAAGCGGCGCCGCAAACCACGGCAGCGGCCCCCACAACCGAAGTATCCTCGGCCCCGGCACAGCCCACCGGGCCGGTGCCCGGCGGCGTGGCGCGCGCTGCCACCGTGGATAACGCGATCCGGCTGCGCGACATCAATCTGATCGGGGTTTACGGGCGCCCCAGCAACCGGCGCGCGCTGATCCGGCTTGGCAACGGGCGCTATGTGAAGGTCGAAGTCGGCAGCAGGCTTGATGGCGGGCGGGTGACGGCAATTGGGGATTCTGCACTGAACTACGTCAAAGGCGGGCGGACCTACGCGCTGCAACTTCCTGCAGGATAATGTGACTTAGGTTCACCCATCTGTCCGTTGCACAGACACGCGCGCCACGGCAAGAGAGACATATGGAAACCTTCCTTTTTCAAGCAACCATCTACCTTGGGGCTGCGGTGATCGCCGTGCCACTGGCCGCACGGCTGGGGCTGGGGTCCGTGCTGGGCTATCTGCTTGCAGGCATCGTCATTGGCCCTGTCACCGGCTTGGTCGGCACAGAAGCAGTTGAAATCCAGCATTTTGCGGAATTTGGTGTCGTGGTGATGCTGTTCCTGATCGGGCTAGAACTGGACCCGCGTGCGCTTTGGGATATGCGGCACAAGCTGATCGGGCTTGGGGGGCTGCAGATTTCGGTGACCATGGCGCTGATCACCTGGGCTGCGATCCTGCTGGGCTATGATTGGGAGGTTGGGCTGGCAATCGGGATGATTTTCGCGCTGTCCTCAACCGCGATTGTGCTGCAAACGCTGACCGAAAAGGGGCTGATGCAAACAGGCGGCGGGCGGTCCACCTTTTCGGTACTTTTGTCCCAAGACATCGCGATCATTCCGATGCTGGCGCTGTTGCCCTTGCTGGCCACAACAGGTGCCATCGGGTTGACCCCGGATGGTTCGATGGAGCGGCTTGGCGCGGAGAAGCACCATACGCTGTCTTTGGTCGAAGGGCTGCCCGGCTGGGGGGTCACCCTTGTCACGATCGGGGCAGTGGCGGCGATTATCCTGACGGGCATTTACCTGACCCGGCCGATTTTCCGCTATATTCACCACGCGCGGCTGCGTGAAATGTATGTGGCCCTTGCGCTTTTGATGGTGGTGTCCATCGCGGTGCTGATGCAGCTTGTGGGGCTTTCGCCCGCACTTGGGACGTTTCTGGCCGGGGTCGTGCTGGCCAATTCGGAATTTCGGCACGAATTGGAAAGTGATCTTGAACCCTTCAAGGGGCTGCTTCTGGGGTTGTTCTTTATCACCGTCGGGGCCGGGATCAATTTCGGACTTTTGTTCAATGAACCGGTGCGGATCTTTGGGCTGACGCTTGGGATGATGCTGATCAAGGGGGCGGTTCTGTTCGCACTCGCGCTTTTGTTCAAGATCAGGGGAAAGGATCGGTGGCTGTTCACCCTTGGCTTGGCGCAAGCGGGGGAATTTGGCTTTGTCCTGATTTCATTTTCGGCCCAGCAAGGCGTGCTGAACGCGGGGCTTTCGAACACGTTGCTGTTGGTGGTGGCAATGTCGATGCTGATCAGCCCACTTTTGTTTATCATCTATGACCTTTTGTCCAAACGGATGGGCGAACACGATACGCGCGATGATGATGAAATTGATGCCAGCGGCCCGGTGATTATCGCCGGAATCGGACGCTTTGGGCAGATCGTGAACCGGCTGGTGCAATCAGCGGGCTTCAAGACCGTCGTAATCGATAACGACCTGCAGGCCATTCAGGTCATGCGCAAATTCGCCTTTCGCGCTTTCTTCGGGGACCCGTCTCGCCCCGATCTTTTGAATGCGGCTGGGCTGCAGAATGCTAAGGTAATCGTGGTCGCGGTTGATAACCGTGCCGCCGCCGTGCGGCTGGTGGGCTATGCACGCAAACAACGCCCCGATATTCATATCATCGCCCGCGCCTATGACCGGGTGCATGTGTTTGAACTGCTGGATGCGGGTGCCAATGACGTGATCCGCGAGATGTTTGACAGCTCACTGCGCGCAGGGCGCTACGTGCTCGAAAACATGGGGCTGAGCGAATATGAAGCGGCCGAGGCCGAGACGACCTTTTATCACCACGATCGCGAATCCCTGCGCGAGTTGGTGCAATTTTGGGAACCGGGTGTGCCGCTGACGGACATTCCGGGTTACGTGGCGCGTGCAAAAGAGCTGAACAAAGACCTCGAGACGGCCTTTGCGGTGAAAGCCCAGAAGCCGAAGGACTAGTTTGCCGAGTGCCGAGGGGGCGCTGCCCCCGGGATATTTTGAAACCAAAGAGATGTTTTTGTTGGGTGTGCTTGAGAGGGGCGGGCTGCGCCCTTCATGGCACGCGTTTTTAACCTGCGCTGACCCCGGCTTCGGCAAAAGTTGACATGCCAGAGTGGCAGGCAACAGCACCTTTAAGCACACCGATGGCCAAAGCCGCGCCCGATCCCTCACCAAGGCGCAGGCCGAGGTTCAAAAGAGGCTCTTTGCCAATGGCATCCAGCAGGCGTTGGTGCGCGCCCTCAGCCGACAGGTGTCCCGCAACCGTGTGATCAAGCGCGCCGGGATGCGCGACATGCAAGACCGCCGCCGCCGCCGAACAGATGAACCCATCCAAGATCACCGGAATGCGATGCGCGCGTGCCGCGGCAATCGCCCCGGCCATCGCGGCCAATTCACGCCCGCCAACGCAGCGCAAAGCCGCAAGCGGATCAGTGACATCATGCAAAGCAAGGGCGCGCGCGACCACATCGGTTTTGCGCGCAAGGCCTGCATCATCGACGCCAGTGCCCCTGCCCGTCCAATCGGCGGCATCGCCTCCAAGAACGGCGCAGGCCACGGCGGCAGCCGCAGTGGTATTCCCGATGCCCATTTCGCCTGTGACCAGCAGATCAGCGTTTGGGTCCACAGCATTCCAGCCGGCTTGCAAGGCCGCAACAACCTCGGCCTCGGTCATGGCCGGGGCGGTTGTGAAATCTGCGGTGGGTGTATCCAGATCCAGCGCATGCACCGTCATCTTTGCCCCAAACGCCTTGGACAGCTGATTGATCGCGGCACCGCCATGTTCGAAGTTGGCAACCATCTGCACGGTGACCTCGGGCGGGAATGCCGACACGCCTTGGGCGCAGACCCCGTGATTGCCTGCAAAGATCACGACTTGCGGGTTTTCAATTGCCGGGCGTGGATTGCCACGCCAGCCTGCATACCAGATCGCCAGATCTTCAAGCCGTCCCAATGCCCCCGGCGGCTTGGTCAACTGCCCATTGCGGTCTTGCGCCCCGGAAAGCGCGGCTTGATCGGGGGCCGGGCTTTTGGCCAGAACATCGCGAAAGGCGGCTAGGGTATCGAAGGTGGCAGTCATCATGTCCTCGTTGCAGAAAGCTTTGCACCTGTCTAACGATGGCAGCGGGGAAGAAAAGGACAGTTGCGACCCGATGGCAGAAAAACCCGAAATCCCGCGCTGGTTGCATGATATTGCAGCATGCCTTGGGCTGTTGACGCGGCTGCCAGTGACGGTGGACACAAGCCTGGCCATGAGGCGCAGCGCTGTGGCCACCTGGGCCTATCCAGCGGTCGGGATCTTATTGGGTGGCTTGGGGCTTTGTGTGTTCATGGCTTGCCAGTTGCTGGGGATCGGGGGGCTTGTGTCCCTGATCATTGTGCTGGCCGGGATGATCATTGTCACCGGGGCAATGCACGAAGACGGGCTAGCCGATAGTGCGGATGGGCTTTGGGGCGGTTGGAGCGTTGAACGCCGCCTTGAGATCATGAAAGACAGTGCCATCGGCGTCTACGGCGTGTGTGCGCTTGGGCTGATGCTGGCCTTAAAAATCGCAGCCGTGGCGGCGCTGGCGCCGGGGCCGCTTTTTGCGTTGGCGCTGATTGGCGGCGGGGCATTGTCGCGCGCGGCGATGGTTGTGCTGATGCACGCCCTGCCCCCGGCGCGGGGCGGCGGGCTGGGGCGCAGTGTGGGCATGCCGCCTGCGCAATCCATGTGGGCCGCCATTGCGATTGCCTGCAGTGTGACGCTTTGTTTGGGGCTGGTGATGGGTCACATCTGGGCGGCCATACTGATGATTGCTGTAAGCGCAGTCGCGACATGGGGATGCGCGCGGATCGCGCGGGCCAAGATTGGTGGGTTTACCGGGGATATTCTGGGGGGCACGCAGCAGGTCTGCGAGGTTGCGATGCTGGTCGCGCTGAGTGCTGTCGCCTACTGACAGGCCAAGGCTTTGGCGAATGCGGGGCGGGATGTGTCGGTGCCGATCTGGCGGGCGGTGAGTGCCGCGCCATCATAGGTTACTGCCACAAGCTGGGACCAGTTCGCGCTGGCGACGATCATTTCAGGGCCATCCCCGCAATCACGCACGCCGCCTGCGATATCGCGCTCTCCGATGCGGTGGTTGGTGAATCCGGCTCCCGCGACTTCCTCGGCCAGCAGGTCGCCGTCAATGCTGACAACGCGGAGCGTTTTGGCCAGATGCGGGCGGTCGATATAGGCGATTTCAATGGTACCATCGCCGTCAAGATCGGCGGCACCAATAGGGGCAAGCCAACGGTTGCGCTGGCCGATGTAGGGGGTTGCGGCGCGTTTTCCCTGATCATCATAGACGGCAAGCTGCGCACCAAGGGTGACGCTGCTTTCCACAACAACAACTTCTGGAGAGCCATCGCCATCCACATCCCAAAGGCGCGGTGCGACATCCTCAAAGACGCTGTCCAAGGGCAAGCGAAATACAAACGTACTTTCGCGGGCCACAGTGTCGGCCTTCAATAGGCCCGGCGTAAGACCATTGGTCGTGATTTGGAGTTCGCCCCACTCAATCGCGTCCCCAAGGATACCATGCTGGTAACGGCTGGTGGGTTCTGTGAATTCCGCGCCCGTGATCGTTTCGGCAATACAGGGTGACGCAAGCAGCGCCAATCCCGCCAGCACCCACCGCATCAAATCTGCTTTTCGGGCATCTGCACGCGCAGACCATCCAGCGCGTCTGTCACCTTCAGCTGGCAGGTCAAACGGGACCGGGCGGCATCAGGCTCATAGGCGAAATCAAGCATGTCTTCTTCCATGCCGTCCTTGGCGGGCAGCTTATCGACCCAAGCCGGGTCCACATAGACGTGACAGGTTGAACAGGCGCAGGCCCCGCCGCAATCAGCCTCGATCCCCGGAATGCCGTTGTCGCGGGCCCCTTCCATGACGGTCAGCCCATTGGCCACATCCACCACATGTTCGGTGCCACCGTGTTCGACATAAGTAATCTTGGCCATTTGTACGTCCTTACTGGAAAGATATCGCGCTGTTTCTAGTGGGTTGATGTGGTCTGTACCAGTGTGAAATCAACTGGTTTGTGTGTCATGGGCGACATGTTATCGCCGATGTGGCCCTTGCGCACTTTGGAATCCGGGGCAAGTCGGCTAGGGTTGTGGCCAATAACACTGGTCGAGCAGCCCATGACACGACACATCCTGACCGCCTTTAGCACGGCTGCCCTTTTGGGGTGCAGCCCGCCCGCACCTGATGCGCCGCCCGCGCCTGCCGGGGGGGCGAACATCAGCCTTGGGGCGATTGAAACAACCTCTGCGGGGGCCTGCTTTGCGCAAGGGGCCGCCGAAACCGAAACTGTTCTTGAAGACGTCGTAGTTGAGGTGGTGCCAGCGATCAAGGATCAGAACGGGGTTGTGACCTCTCCGGCGGTGTTTCGCAATGTGACACGGCCCAAGGCTGTCATCACCAAAGAAGGGACACGGTTCGAAACCGTTTGCCCGCCGCAATTGACGCAGGCCTTTGTGGCAACGCTTCAACGGGCGTTGCAAACACGTGGGGCCTATCGCGGGGCGATCAATGGGGAATATGACACCGCCACAGGACTTGCCGTGCAGCGGTTTCAGCGGGATGCGGGGTTTGATAGCCCGTTTCTAGCTGTAAACACCGCGCGCAGGCTTGGCGTGCTCGCCATCGCGCGGGACGCCCTTTAGATGCGCAAAAGGCGCACCCATCCGGGCGCGCCTTTCAACATGGGGTGTGTGATCGGTTTATTCTTCCAGGACCAGCGCCACAAAGCGGGGATCGCCGCCGCGGCGCACAAGCAGCAGCAAAGACTTGCGGCCGGCGTCACGGGCCTCTGTGATCCGCGCTTCAAAGTCGGCGACAGATGAAATCTTCTGCTGACCAGCCTCGGTGATCAGATCACCTTCCAACAAGCCTTTTGAGGCCGCTTCGGAGTCAGGGTTGATCGATGTGATCACCAGACCTTCGTCGGCTGACAGGCTGTACTGTTCGGTCAGCTCTTCAGTGATTTCCGACAATGTGAGGCCCAGAATTTCAGCCTCTTCAGGTTCTGCTTCGCCTTCATCGGATGCAGGGAATGCAACTGCCTCGGATGTTTCGCGGCGTCCAAGGGTCACGGTCAAAGCAACCTCTTCCCCATCACGCAAGACGATCACGGGAACCTCTTTTCCAACGGGAGAATTGCCAACGATACGGACAAGTTCGCGGGTGTCTTCAATCGCGATTTCGTCAAATAAGGTGATCACATCGCCCGCGACCATCCCAGCATCAAGCGCAGGGCCCGGTGGCACGTCTGTGACCAGCGCACCAGCCGCGTTGCCCAGACCATCAATCGCGTCGATCATGTCGGGGGTCACATCCTGAATGCGCACACCAAGCCAGCCGCGCCGGGTTTCCCCGAATTCGATCAGTTGATCAACAACATTGGTCACAACAGCCGATGACATAGCAAAGCCAATCCCGATGGACCCGCCATTGGGGGACAGGATGGCCGTGTTCACGCCGATGACGTCACCGTCCATATTGAACAGCGGACCACCCGAATTGCCGCGGTTAATCGCAGCATCGGTCTGAATGTAGTCATCATATGTGCCTTGCAGCGAACGATTGCGGGCAGATACGATCCCGGCCGAGACCGAAAAACCCTGACCAAGCGGGTTACCCATGGCCATGACCCAATCGCCAACGCGGGCACCGACGTCATTGCTATCGCCAAATTCAACATACTCAAGCCCGTCCAGATCAACCTTGAGAACGGCAATATCGGTGTTCGGATCGGTGCCGACCAATTCGGCGGGAACACCTTCGTCACCGCCGGGGAAGAATTCGATCAGGATTTCATCCGCGCCTTCAATCACGTGGTTATTGGTGACGATATAACCATCTTCAGAGATCACGAAACCGGACCCAAGGGCGGATGACCGGCGCTGGCGGTCGTTGTCGCCGGGGTCAAGATCATTGAAGAATTCCTCAAACGGGGACCCTTCTGGAACAATCCCTTGCGGGCCAGTGCGGCCTGCGACGGTGGTGGATGTGGTGATATTCACAACCGACGGGCTGATCTGTGCGGCAAGATCGGCGAATGTGGCTGGACGTTCTTGGGCGTATCCGGGAACCGTTTGCGCAAGAACAAGGGCCAATGCCATCGCCATTGCGGCCATCAGGCCAGCCAAGGGGCGGCGCACGTCGGTCTGCGTTGCGGTCAATGCAAGTGGCTTTGTTTTCACGGGGGTGACTCCTGTGTGAATTCGTATTCTTGAACCATCTATATAGAGCGCCCTTTACGCAACACAAACTTCGATCAAGCGGCTGTGATGAATCTGACAGTAAGCTTGTGCCGTAAATTTTTCGTTTCTGGACATACTTTTGTGCAGATATGTCGCTGACGTGATTGCATAAGCTGACGTAGGGTCGTTTTCTGCGCAAAGACAGAAGCAAGAGGGGCACACGTGATCTGGGACATTCTAACACCAACCGTTTTGGTCACATTGGCGGGTGGGCTGTACACACTTGGGTATTTGATCATCAACCAGATGATGTTGCGGATTTTGGTTTTTGCGGGCAGCGTCGCCTATCTTGGGTATTATTGGACCGCGGCAGAGACACCGCTTTGGGATGCGATCTATACGACGGCCATCCTGATGACGGCCAATGTGATCGGGATGATTGGATTGTTTTTGCGGAACGCAAACTTTTCAGTGCCGCGTGCCTTCGCGGATATCTACCCGCATTTCAAACCCCTGCGCCCCGGCGATTTCCGCGCGCTGATGCGGCTTTGCAAACGCAAGACCCTTGCGGCAGACAGTACCTTGTCCCGTGAAGGCGTGCCGCAGGACAAAGTCTATTTCATTATCCACGGAATTCCGACGGTCACAAAGATGGGTACGACCTTTCCATTGGCCGAGCGGATTTTTGTCGGCGAAGTGGCCTATCTGACAGGCCGGGGGTCGGCCGCCACAACGCGGGTGCCTGCCGGGTCCGAAATATTGGAATGGAATGTCAACGATCTTGCGAAAGCTGCCGCACGCAAGCCCCAGATCAAACTGGCGCTGGATGCGGTGATCTCACAAGACCTCGCACGCAAAGTGGCCCTCGCCGTCGCCCCGGCTGCAAGGGAAATCTCGCGCAATCAGCAGGACGCACAAGCCGAAATGGCCTAAAGGGCAAACCCTCTGCCCCCAATGCGAAACACCATATCTCTTTGGTTTTCAAATATCCCCCCCGGAGGGTCCGCACCCTCCATCCGGCACTCACGCCTGCTTCAGCCCAGCCTCAATCCAGAGGCAAGCCAGACGAGTGCCACACCACAGACCATCGCGATGAACCCAAAGATCCGCCGCTGCTCAAGCGTGAGGGATCGCAGCGCGGCCAACAGATCTTCGATAAGCGAAGGGGCCAGTGCGTACACCAGCCCCTCGACAATCAGAACCAGCCCAAGGGCCAGCAGGATGTAGGCGGCGATCATTCGCCAGCTGCGCTGCCTTGATCGGACTTGAGGTAGTTAAAGAACTCATTGTCCGGTGACAGCACCATCGTGGAATTGCCCGGGGTCAAGGACCGCTGGTAGGCCGTCATCGAGCGGTAGAATTCAAAGAATTCCGGGTCTGCGCCAAAGCTTTCGGCAAAGATGCGGTTCCGCTCACCATCGGCTTCACCGCGGGTGATGAGACCTTCGCGGCTTGCCTCAGAAACCAGTTCGACAACGGTACGATCAGCCGAAGCTTGAATTGCCTGCTGTGCCTCACGGCCACGGGCGCGCAGATCGGCGGCTTCTTCATCACGTTCCGCAATCATACGGGCGAAGGTTGCAGTTTGGTTTTCAGGCGGCAGATCGGTGCGCTTAAGACGCACATCAATGATCTCAAGCCCAAGGTTTTCGGCCCGCTGATCGGTCCGGTCGCGGATACGGTTCATCAGGGCGACACGATCAACCGACAGAATGTCGTTTGATGTGACCGAACCCAGAACCTCACGAATACCGTCATCCAGGATACGATCAAGCGAGCGTTCGGCGTTGACCTGCCCACCGGCACCGACCGCTTGACGGAACATGGTCACGTCCGCGATGCGGTAACGGGCGAAGGCATCAACGATCAGAATGCGCTGATCTTCCGGGGTCACCCGGATCGGGTCAGGGTCACGGGACAACACCAGATCGCTGTAACGGACGACTTCGTCGATCAGAGGGGCTTTGAAGGCAAGGCCCGGTTCTTCCTGAACCTGAACAACGCGACCAAAGCGCAAGACAAGGGCCTTTTCGCGTTCATCCACGATAAAGAGCGATGACAGACCAAGGAACACCGCGATAATCAGTAGCGGCAGAAGGATAAGTGAACGGTTCATTAGTTTGACCCTCCCGAGCGACGCAAATCATTCAACGGCAGATAGGGGACGACGCCCTGCCCGCCGCCATTGCCTTCATCCAGCAGGATCACATCGACCCCGCCCAGAACGCCTTCCATGGTTTCAAGGTAGATGCGCTTGCGCGTCACCTCTGGGGCTTGCTCGTATTCTTGCAAGATCGCTGTAAAGCGGGACGCCTCACCGATAGCGTTGTTAACGACATCAGCACGGTAGCCTTCAGCGGCTTCAAGGATCGACACAGCCTCACCACGGGCCTCGGCGACGACGCGGTTTGCATAAGCGTCAGCGACGTTTTCAAGACGGACACGTTCCTGCTGGGCGTTCTGCACTTCACGGAACGCATCAAAGGGGGACCGCTGGCGCGTGTTGCCTTCAAGGTCGGTGACAGCCACCTGAATGTCAGGGGCTTCTGCTTTGTTAAAGTTCACACGAACGATGTTCACGCCACTTTCATATTCATCCAGCGTTGACTGGATCAGGCTGCCGAGGCGTTCCGCAATCGCACCACGGTTTGTGGTCAGGATTGTCGTCAGCTCGGACTGGGCGATAATTTCGCGCATCGCAGATTCTGAGACAGCACGGATCGTGCGCTCTGGATCAGCAAGGGTGAACTTGTACTGCTGCGGGTCCGAGATGTTCCAGACAACCTGAAAGTCGATATCGACGATGTTTTCGTCGCCGGTCAGCATCAAGCCAGCCTCTTGACCGGTTGTCGACGTACCGATGTCGATGCGTTGTTCCTGTGTGACGGGAACTTTTTCGTAAGTGACGACAGGCCAGGGCGCAAAGTTCAGACCCGGCTCTCCGATTTCTGAGAAGGCACCGAAGAACAGCTCGACCGACCGTTCTTCCGGGCGCACTGTGTAAAATGACATCGCGGCCCAACCGGCCAGCGCAAGCAAGGCACCAATGCCGACCATGCCGCGTGTCACAACAGGGCCACCTGCCCCGCCGCCTGCACCATTTGTACCGCCGCCATTACCACCGCCGCCCATTAGCACGCGCAGCTGTTCGCGGCCTTTGTTCACCAGATCATCAATTTCGGGAATCTGCGGGCCATCGCCGCCACTGGGGCGCTTGGGTGGTGGACGTCTGCGATCACCATCGTCACCGCCCCCGCCGTTGTTGCCACCTTGATTTCCGCCGCCGCCCCAGGGGCCACCGTTATTACCTGCCATCTGTCGGCTGTTCCTTGTTCAAACACCCCGTAGGGCCGTCATACGTTCCAAATGTGCCCTTGCGGCGCTTTTTCAAGCGGTGCGCACGGGTTCTTTCATGGTCACCAATTCTTCGGCCATCGTGGGATGAACTGCAACCGTGCGATCAAAATCTTCTTTTGTGGCCCCCATCTTCACCGCAATCCCCGCCATCTGGATCATTTCGCCCGCATGATCCGCGACGATATGACAGCCCAGAACCTTACGCGTGGCCTGTGATACGATTAATTTCATAAAGACGCGATCCGACCGGCCTGCGAAGGCGTGGTTCATTGGCTTAAAGGATGTGGCATAAACCTCGATCGGTTCTGATGCGCGCGCATCTTCCTCGGACACGCCAATGGTCCCCACCTCGGGCTGTGTGAAGATGGCGGTTGGGATCAGGTCATGATCAACCGGGGTTGGGTTCCCCTTAAAGACGGTTTCCACAAAAGCCATGCCTTCGCGGATCGCAACCGGGGTCAACTGCACCCGGTCGGTCACATCGCCAACGGCATAGATCGACGGCACCGCCGTCTGGCTGAATGCATCCACTTCAACCTGCCCGCCACGACCAAGTGCTACGCCCAACGCCTCAAGCCCCATACCATCGGTATTGGGCGCGCGTCCTGTGGCAAACAGAACCTGATCAAAGACGGCCTCGGTCCCGGTTGTGGATTTCACCCAAACGCCACCATCGCGTTTTTCCATCTCGGCGATGTTTGTGCCCAGTTGCAAATCAACGCCGCGTGCGATCATACCTTCAGCAACAAAGCCACGGGCCTCTTCATCAAAGCCGCGCAGGATTTGGGGACCGCGATAGAATTGCGTGACGTCAACGCCAAGGCCATTCAGGATGCCTGCAAATTCACAGGCGATGTAGCCACCACCAATGATCAGGATCGACTTGGGCATCTGATCAAGCAGGAAGATGTCGTTCGAGGTAATCCCAAGGTCCGCATTGGGCATATCCGGCAGAACCGGACGCCCGCCTGTGGCAACCAGAATGTGCTTTGCGGTGACAGTCTTGTCGCCCATGCGCACGGTATGAGGGTCCTCAAGCGTGGCGCGGGCGTCGAACACCTTAACACCAGAGCCATCCAGCAGCTTGCGATAAATACCTTCAAGGCGATCAAGCTCGGCGTGCAGTTTGGTGCGGAAACGGGTCCAATCAAACGCGCCGATCTGGGCATCCCAGCCATAGGCCTGCGCATCGGCAACCGCCTCTGGGTAGCCGCTTGCATAAACCATCAGCTTTTTGGGAACACAGCCCCGAATGACGCAGGTGCCACCCATGCGATATTCTTCAGCCAAGGCCACCTTTGCACCAGTCGCAGCCGCCACACGGCCCGCGCGCACGCCGCCAGACCCGCCGCCAATGACAAAAAGGTCGTAATCAAAAGCCATCAGATGCGTCCTACCCTTGGATGTAAATCAGTCCGCGCAACTTAATCGCGCGAACCCGGAACAACAACGCTTGGTGGCAATTTCTTTTGCACCTTCTTGTGAAGGGCGCATGCCAGAATGAAAGCGTCAGCCGAAATAGGCGAATGGGGGCTTAATCGGAAATATCCGCAAACAGATTATCGTCGTCCAGAAAATCAAATGTCGTTTCGCTGACGGCATCTTGGTTGATATCGCGCACCTCGACCCGGCCATCGCCGTAGCCGACGACCACGGCATCGCAGATATCAATGAACAAGCCATTCTCGACCACACCGGGGATCTGGTTCAGGACAAGCGACATCTGGCGGGCATTCCCAATACGGTGCAGATGCAGATCCAGAATGTGATTGCCTTCGTCGGTCACAAACGGCGTTTCGCCGTTCATGCGCAGCCCCGTGCGCCCGCCAAGCACATCCATGCCAATCAAAGCTTCCTCGATCAGCAGCTTCGAGGTCTGCCAGCCAAAAGGGATGACCTCGACCGGCAGCGGAAAGGCCCCAAGGGTTTCAACCTGTTTGGAGACGTCCGCGATCACGACCATCTGGTCACTTGCGGTGGCAACGATCTTTTCCTGCAGCAAAGCCCCGCCGCCGCCTTTGATCAGGTTCAGATTGCTATCATATTCGTCGGCCCCGTCAATCGTCAGGTCCAGCCACTTGGCCTCGTCCAGACTGATGATGTCGATACCGACATCGCGGGCCAGTTCGGCAGTGCGGGTGGATGTGGGCACACCTTTGATGCGCAAGCCCTCATCGCGGACCATTTCGCCAAGCACTTTGACCAACCATGCAGCGGTTGATCCGGTGCCAAGGCCGACTTTCATGCCTGACTTGACATAGGTGGCCGCCTGTTTGGCTGCGACGAACTTGGCCTTATCAATCGGGGACAGCGCTGATGGCATGGGAAAGCTCCGCATTTTGTTCAGGCCCGTCCTATCAGAAAGCCCCCCGCAGACGCAATGAGATCGCAGCGCTACGGAAACCGCGCCAAAGGGGTCGGATTTCGCTGAGACTTTGAAGGATAAGGCCCTAAGCTTATGCCATGACCCAACCGCTTGTTCTGCATTACGCCCCCGATAACGCGTCACTTTGTGTGCGGCTGCTGCTTGAAGCAATGGATATGGCTTATGAAACCGCACTTGTTGATCGGCGCGCCCAAGGACATAAGACCCCCGCCTACATCGCACTTAACCCCAACGGGCTGATCCCGACGCTGGTCACCCCTGCGGGTGCGATGTTTGAAACCGGGGCGATCCTGCTGTGGCTGGCCGACCAGAAACCGGGGGTGGTCTTTCCCGCAACTGACGAGGCAGCCCGCGCCAAGGCGCTAACCTGGCTGTTCTGGTTGTCAAACACGCTGCACCCCTGCCTGCGCCAGATCTTCTATCCCAACCAGTACAGCCCCGATCCCAAGGGACTGCGCGACATGGCACAGGCGAAAGCCGCACAGCTTCTTGATATCGCCGAGACCAACGCAGCAGAGATCACAGCGCACACAGCCCTGACCTGCTACCTTGCGCCAATGCTGCGCTGGCTGGTGCTTTATGGCGGGCGGCCCGGCTGGTTGCGACTTGAAAACTGGCCGAAGCTTCACAGGCTAACCCAGACCTTTGAGGCGACACCTGCAGCCCAACGCGCCGCCCTTGCCGAAGGACTTGGCGCACATCCCTTCAGCCAGCCCGTACATCCCAATCCCCCCGAAGGAAGCGCGACCTGACATGTTCCTGTCCGTCTTCGATATGTTCAAGGTGGGGATCGGCCCCTCATCGTCACACACCATCGGGCCGATGGTGGCAGCATCCCGCTTCCTTGATCATCTGCGCGCACAACCCTTCCAAGTCGCGGGGGTCTCGGCCAGCCTGCACGGCTCACTTGCCTTCACCGGGGTCGGACATGCGACCGACCGGGCGGTGATCCTTGGATTGGCCGGGATGAAATCCGACGATTATAACGCGGACAAAGCCGAAGCCGAACTGGCCCGGATCAAAGCCGCGCACACCGTTCAGCCTGACGGGTTCGCCCCGCTCAAATTCCATCCCAAAGACGATATCATCTTCGACTACGGCCCGCCCCTGCCCGGCCACGCCAACGGGTTGATCCTGCGGGGACATGATGCGCAAGGGGACGTGATCATCCAGCAAACCTACTATTCCATCGGTGGGGGATTTGTGATGACGGACAGCGAACTTGCCGCAGGCAAAGACACCGACGAAGGCGCGCCCGTGCCCTACCCGTTCAAATCAGCCGCCGAGATGCTGGAGATGGCTGAAAGCGCAGGCAAATCCATCGCCGAGATGAAGCGCGCCAATGAACTATCCCGCCAGCCACACGAGGCCATCGACAAGGGCCTCGCCCGGATTTGGGAGGTGATGAACGATTGCATTGACCGGGGGCTGACGACTGACGGCATCCTGCCCGGTGGACTTTCGGTCAGGCGCCGCGCCAAGGGCATCCATGATGCGCTGATGGCGGAACGCGGCATGAACCTGACAGCCCCGCACACGATCAACGACTACATGAGCACCTACGCCATGGCCGTGAACGAAGAAAACGCCGCCGGTGGGCAAGTGGTGACAGCGCCCACCAACGGGGCTGCCGGGGTTGTGCCTGCGACGATCCGCTATTGGCTGGACCATGTGCCGGGGGCAAGCTCTGCCAAAATCCCCGATTTCCTCCTGACGGCTGCAGCGATCGGCGGGCTGATCAAGTTCAACGCCTCGATCTCTGGGGCGGAATGCGGCTGTCAGGCCGAGGTGGGGAGTGCCGCCGCCATGGCCGCCGCTGGGCTGGCCGCTGTGCTGGGGGGCACGCCTGCACAAATCGAAAACGCGGCGGAAATCGCGCTTGAACATCACCTCGGCATGACCTGCGACCCGGTCAAAGGGTTGGTGCAGGTGCCTTGCATTGAACGTAACGGGCTGGGGGCGATCAAAGCGGTGTCTGCGGCATCGCTTGCGCTGCGCGGGGATGGCAAACACCTCGTCCATCTGGACGTGGCGATTGAAACGATGCGACAGACCGGCGCGGATATGAGTGAGAAGTATAAAGAGACGGCACTTGGCGGGCTGGCGGTGAATGTGCCGAATTGTTAGGCGGATATTAAGGTTTCAAGTCCTGCTCCAATTGACCCGGTAGCCAAGAAACCGTTTTCTTGGCGTCCGCAAGTGCCGTGACATCATCCGCAAAAACGCGATCTGAAAAATGACCGACACGGTACCAGCCGCGTGTGTCTTCTGGATCCCTGCGAAATTCATCAAAGCCATAGGTCCCATCAGGGCGCATGAACACATCAACACAAATGTCTGCGCCATCTAGATTTATCGACTGAATGACTTTGTTGATATGTGCCAAAAGAAAGTAGCCCCGCCTATTCAATCACGCTAGCAAGATGGATAAATCAGCACAACCAAACTGCGCGCCTAAGGCCAGCCTTCATGGGTCAACTCACATCCACACACGCCTTAACATCCCCCTAACCCAGAGTGCGATTTTGATTCCAAACGCGAAATCCAATCTTTTCGCATGCGAAAATCGCCAATCCGCGCAAATCCCGCGACTCACCCCCCCTGTTTCTTTTGAATAAAAATATGCCCCCCGGAGGGTCCGCACCAACAATCAGCGCAAGGTCCGCAATAGAACGTCACCCGGGGCTTGACCCACCACCCCGCCAAGGTCACGCTTCGCTCATGCAACAAGACCGCCCCTTCCTTGGCATCCTGCTGATGCTCGGCTTCTGCGTCCTCGCACCGCTTGGCGATAGCATCGGCAAGCTGCTGGGCGGTGTCATCGGCCTTGGGGTGCTGGTCTTTGTGCGGTTTTCGGTTCAGGCGCTTGTGCTGCTGCCCATCGTGCTTTGGCGCGGTGATGGCTTGCGCCTGCCGCCGGGAACCCTTCCCCTTATTCTTGCACGCACCATTCTCCATATCTGCGGGATCGCGCTGATGTTTCTTGGGCTGCGCTACCTGCCACTTGCTGACGCGCTGGCCATCGCCTTTGTGATGCCCTTTATCATGCTGCTGCTTGGCTACTTTGTACTTGGGGAAGAGGTCGGCCCGCACCGTCTTGTGGCCTGTGCTGTCGGTTTTATCGGCACGCTTCTGGTGATCCAGCCCAACTTTGCCGAAGTCGGCGCGCCCGCGCTTTACCCGCTTGGGGTGGCCGTGGTCTTTGCACTTTTTATGCTGGTGACGCGAAAGGTGGCGAAACAGCTTGACCCGATCAAGCTGCAAACGATCAGCGGGTTGCAAGCCACAGCGCTTTTGACCCCGTTTTTAATCCTGCTGCCCCAGCATCCCGAATTCGCGCTTGAAGCGCCAGATGGGTCAACCATCGCGCTCCTCGCTGCACTTGGACTTTTGGGCACATTCGCACACTTAATGATGACGTGGTCTTTGCGGTTCGCACCCTCCGCAACACTCGCCCCGATGCAATACCTCGAAATCCCGGTGGGGACGGTCATCGGCTATTTGATCTTCAAAGACCTGCCCAACGGGCTTGCGGCCCTTGGGATCTGCATCACAATCGGTGCAGGACTTTACATCATCCTGCGAGAACAGCGGCTTTCGCAGCGAAAAGCTGCGCCAGCGGAAGCGTAATCAAAAGCGGGCCCTGCGCGGATATGCGCACTTGCGGGGTCGCGACCTCATTCGAGGAACTGACCAAGCCCGTGGGATGCAGCGCCGCATCCGTCAAATCCCAGCGCAAGCCCTGCGTGGTCAGGCGCACATCGCCCATCGGCAACAAGGCAAAGCGGCAGCCCACAGGCAACGTCAAAGAAACGCCGGGCGGACAGACAAAGACAACATCATCCGCGCTCAGCAAAATGACGCGCTTATTCATCCGCAGCATCACATTCAACACCGCCAACGTATGATCCAGGCGCCCCCCCAAGAAACCACAGGCCAGAAACAACGGGGCATCCACACGGGACAGGACCTTTTCAAAGTCAGTGGTGTCAGGCTCATCCACAAAGTGCAGATCATCAGCAAAGGCCGCGCGGGCCGCCTCCGACACCGAATCCAGATCGCCAATCACCGCCGCAACATCCAATCCCGCCGCCAAAGCATGATTGGCCCCACCATCAGCAGCCACAAGGATTGGCGCTTGGCTTAGAGAAATGTTAAGCTCATCCGTGCCAAGGTCTGCACCACCAAGGATAGTCACTGGGGACGATTTAGAAACAATTGGACTAAACATGCTGCATTGTGCACGATTTGGGGACTTGCCTCAATTTGAACACGAAAGAATACCGCATATTTCCTCTTTCTGTTCCTGTTATCGCACCAATTGATGGTCAACAAAGCCTTACTGGGTTTGGGAGAAAGCGAGCAAAACAATGGTTGAGTCGAGTAAGATTCTGACAGTGTCATATGGCACCTTCTCGTGCACGCTGGAAGGATTCGATGATTCCTTTGGCACGATGAAAGCAATTGCGGAATATTTCCGCGATCTTGCGCAAGGCGATCGGTACTTCGGGGCAGAACCCCCAGCACCTGACGCAGAGATGCTGACACGCATTGCAGAAAAAGAGATTGAGCGCCGGGTCGAAGCCCGCGCTGACGAAAGCGGGATTGTGCTGCGCGCGGTTGATGCGGCCAAAGTGGCCGCAGTAACGCCAGCGATGCCCCCCGTTGCGTCCCCCCCGTCCGAAGATGCGGTTGCAGATGTTGACACGGACACCCTCGAAGAGATGACAGAATCCACCCAATCTGCGACGGCAGATATGGATGGGGACGTCGCAGGGCCAGAGGCCGGAGAGGATGACTCTCCAACGCTCGTGGCCTCTAGCCCGGCGGCGGCAGATTATGCTGATACGCCCATGGATGACGAAATGGACATCAGCGCGCCCGCCGTCAGCTTTGCCGACATGGCCCCGGCCGCCATTGAAACGGCCCCCGCCCACCCGGATTCCGAAAGCGTCGCCGCCAAGCTCCAGCGTATCCGCGCCGTGGTCAGCGCAGGTGCCGCCCCAGCAGCAGATACGCAGGACGCCCCCCTGACTGAAAGCTTCACCGCCGAGGATGAAGTTGCGCAGGATGCATGGGCTGACGACGCTGATGACGCCGAAGACAACGCAATTGAAGCCGGTGAGGACGACGTTGCAGAAGCTGCCGCTGAAGAGGTTGCCGAAGACGTCGAGGCCGACGTTCTGGCAGATACCGAAGATGCATCCGAGGCAGAGGCCTTTGACGACATCGCCGAAGACGCTGATGAAGCAGCCGATGAGATCGCAGAAGATCACGTTGCGGCAGCAGATGAGGCTGAAGAGGTTGCTGATGTTGCAGACTTTGACAACGCAGATACGCTTGCTGAAGATACAGCTGAAGTGGAAGCTGAAGAAGTAGAAGCTGAGGCAGCAGAAGCAGAAGCAGAAGCAGAAGAAGTAGCCGCTGAAACAGAAGAAGCAGAAGCAAATTCAGAGGTAGAAGCCGCTGCTGACGCCGAAGACGAAGCCCAAGCAGAGGAAGCACCAAAGCAAAACTTCCGTGCCCGCATTCTGCGTGTCGCCAAAAAGACCACCGCGATGCCAATTGCAGACGTTGCAACTGACGCGGCGCAAACCGCTGCTGAAACCGCAGAGGTCGCCGCCGAAGATGCACCGGCCATCGATCTGCAGGACATCGACGCCGAAGAAGCCGCCGAATTCGCCTCTGCGGATGCGTTAGCACAAGCAACGCTGTCGGATGAAGATGAGGCCGCATTGCTTGCTGATCTGGCCGCTGTTGAGGCGGAAACCGCTGAAGACGCACCAGAAGTGACAGACACAGTTGCTGAAGACGAAAACGTCACCGCAGAAGTGGAAGAAGAAACCGCTGAAGACGCTGTTGACGATGCGCTTGAAGCTGCTGCCGCTGAGGACGACACACCCGTTGTGCGCAGCCGCAGCCTTCTGCCAGATGCTGATGACGCGGCTATGTCGCGGATCATGGATCAGGCAGACGAACAACTGTCCGAACCCGCAGGCAGCCGCCGTCGCAGCGCCATCGCACAGCTTAAAGCTGCGGTTGCAGCAACTGAAGCCGCGCGTCAGCTTGGCGACAAAAGCAACGATGCGGCAACCAAGGAAAGCGCATTCCGCGACGACCTTCAGGATGTTGTGCGCCCAACAAGCCAAGCGCTTCCACGCACAGAAGAACGCAGCGCGCGGCCACGTCCGGCACCGTTGAAACTGGTCGCCTCACAGCGCGTCGACGAAAACGGGGAAGAGGTGGACGCCGCACCTGTCCTGCCACGCCGCGTTGCCTCTGAGGCAAAAATGGACGGACGCAGCTTTGCTGATTTCGCAGCAGAAATGGGGGCCACCGAACTGCCCGACCTGCTTGAAGCCGCAGCCGCCTACACGGCCTTTGTGGAAGGCGTCGAAGACTTCTCGCGCCCGCAGATCATGAAAAAGGTGCAGTCATCCGCCAAAGAAGAATTCAGCCGCGAAGACGGGCTGCGCTCTTTCGGGACACTGCTGCGCCAGGGTCGGATCAGCAAAGTGCGCAACGGACGCTTTCAAATTTCCGACCAAACACGGTTCAAACCGGAACAAAAAGCCGGATAAATACCAAAGGGCGGAGGATCAAACCTCCGCCCTTTTTCTATCGCGGTCCAAAGGGGCAACGCCAAAACAAGTCAGCGCAGCCTTTCATCTTTCTTTGTCCAGTCAAACTTTCCCCGAAGGGTCTGCACCCTCACTCAAAGCCACCGCGCGGCCAAAAGGGCGGAACGTATCAAGCAGCGCCAGAAAAAGAATGCAGGCACGGCCTGCCCATTTGGATCAGCTGTCGTCGACGCGCGCGTCGGGATCGGATTGTCCGATCCCTTTGAAGATGAACTTCAACGGGAACACCCACGCCACGCCAAGCACGACATAAAGCACCAGCAAAACACCGCGCGGCCAATGGGATGTCCCGCTCATCACCGTGACGGCCAGCACGATGTAGACCGGCAGCCCGACAACCAGAATGAACAGCGACCAACGGCGGCGGGCTTTATAGGTCATACATACCTCTTAGTCAGCGAATGGGTCCGTCACGAGGATCGTATCTTCCCGCTCGGGTGAGGTAGAAACTAGGGCCACGGGGCATTGGATCAACTCTTCAATGCGCCGCACGTATTTGATCGCTTGTGCGGGCAAATCCGCCCAAGACCGCGCACCTTCAGTGCTTTCCGACCAACCCGCAATCTCTTCATAGATCGGCGTACAACGCGCCTGTTGATCGGCGGCTGTGGGCAGGTAGTCAAGCTGCACCCCATCAAGTTCATAGCCCACACAGATTTTCAAGGTTTCAAACCCATCAAGCACATCCAGCTTGGTCAGTGAAATCCCCGTCACGCCAGAGGTCGCGCAGGTCTGGCTCACAAGCGCTGCATCAAACCAGCCACAACGCCGTTTGCGCCCGGTCACCGTCCCAAACTCATGCCCCCGCTCGCCCAGGCGCTGCCCGTCTGCATCATCCAGTTCGGTCGGGAACGGCCCTTCGCCCACGCGGGTGGTGTAGGCCTTCACGATCCCAAGCACATAATCAATCGCCGTTGGCCCGACGCCAACGCCCGTGGCCGCCTGCCCGGCGATCACGTTGGAGGACGTCACAAACGGATAGGTCCCAAAGTCGATATCCAGCAATGCGCCTTGCGCCCCTTCAAACAGAATACGCTTGCCCGCTTTGCGCTGCTCGTTCAGCACTTTCCACACAGGGGCTGCGTATTCCAGAATGGCCGGCGCAATTTCTTGCAGTTGCGCGACCAAAGCATCCCGGTCCACCGCTTCAATCCCAAGGCCTTTGCGCAAAGGATCATGGTGCTGCAACGCCCGATCCACGCGGGCCTCTAGCGTTGCGGGGTCGGCCAGATCAGCCACGCGCACTGAACGCCGCCCGACCTTGTCTTCGTACGCAGGCCCGATACCCCGGCCCGTGGTGCCGATCTTCGTGCCCTTGCTGGCGGCTTCTTCGCGGGCGCGGTCCAGCTCTCCGTGGATGGGCAGGATCAGGGGTGTGTTTTCGGCGATCATCAGGGTTTCAGGTGAAATTTCAACGCCTTGGTCGCGGATCGACGCGATCTCATTCACAAGGTGCCAGGGGTCGAGCACGACGCCGTTGCCGATGACAGAAAGCTTGCCGCCGCGCACAACGCCCGAGGGTAGCGCGTTCAGTTTATAGACCTTCCCGTCAATGACCAAAGTATGCCCGGCGTTGTGCCCACCCTGAAAGCGCGCGATCACATCGGCCCGTTCAGACAGCCAGTCCACGATCTTGCCTTTGCCCTCATCGCCCCATTGCGCGCCGACAACCACTACATTCGCCATGATCTCAAAGTCCTTTGTGGAATCCCCGTGCCGCTATAACGACCTGCACCTTGGGTTAAAACCACAAATATGAAGACTGGACAGACCGGCGATGACACGGCAGTTTCCGAGCGTGATCAAAAAGGGCTGAAAGAATGGGTTTTCTTCTACGGTGGGTCTGCGCATTCGCGTTGCTGGCGGCAACCTATAATCCGACAGAGTGGAACTTTTACCGCTGGGTCCAGACCGGCTGGCAAACGCATTTGCCCCTGACGATCCTGTTCGCGCTGATCCTACTGGTGGGCTACATCATCTATTTGCGCGCCACCCTGCGCTCTATCGGGGTGTTTGGGCTGCTTTTGGTCTTGGCCGTCGTGGGCACGGCGACATGGGTTCTGTTTGATTTTGGCTGGATCAGTCTGGCCAATCCCACGGTGAACACATGGCTTGCCATTACCCTGTTGTCTTTCGTGTTGGCCGTTGGTTTGGGCTGGTCCATTGTACGCCGCCGCATTTCGGGGCAGGCCGACGTAGATGATGTCGACGCCTGATGGCCTATTGAGGGCTTGCGGGGTGGCGATCAACATCATAGATAGCGCTTGAAGCTCAGCGAATTATAGGCCCAGCCGTCCATGGAAAATGTCGTCCTTATCGTCCATATGATCATTGCGCTGACCCTGATCGGGGTTGTGCTGATGCAGCGTTCCGAAGGCGGTGGCCTTGGAATTGGTGGCGGCGGTGGCGGAGCCACGGGCGGACGCGCAGCGGCCACAGCGATGGGCAAGTTCACATGGATTTTGGGCGTTGCCTTTATCTGCACCACGATTGCGCTGACGATTATCGCCACAAACAATGCCGCATCATCTTCGGTTGTCGACGGGATTGACCTTCTGCCACCATCAGGCGGTGAGTCGACGACGCCTGATTTGGGTGAAAGCCTTTTGCCGCCCGGCGTCAATACAGATGAGCCCCTTGTTCCATCTGGCGACTAAGCCTTTCTGATACCACAACAACTGCCCCTTTTCACAAAAGGGGCAACATCATCTTGCGTCGTGGGTTGCGCAGGTGCCCCGAATCCGGGTATCCTCAAATCCCGTGATGATGCGAAGTTTTTGGGTCGCACTTTGCACTGAATTGAAGTTTCACGGGGGGTTGCCAGCACATGGCGCGTTACATTTTCATTACCGGCGGCGTTGTTTCATCCCTTGGCAAAGGGCTGGCGTCGGCTGCCCTTGGAGCGCTTTTGCAGGCCCGTGGCTTTTCGGTGCGCCTGCGCAAGCTTGATCCCTATCTGAACGTCGATCCCGGCACGATGTCCCCCTTTGAACATGGCGAGGTGTTTGTCACCGACGATGGGGCCGAAACCGATCTGGACCTTGGCCATTACGAACGCTTTACCGGCGTCCCTGCCCGCAACACTGATTCTGTGTCCTCTGGCCGCATCTATTCCACCGTGTTGGAAAAAGAACGCCGTGGCGATTATCTGGGCAAGACCATTCAGGTCGTCCCC
>CAYPVL010000038.1:10092-30412 GCA_964414165.1 uncultured Cognatiyoonia sp. | reverse complement strand
CATCACCGCTGAGCGTTTTCTTGATCATCTGTTGCAAGCGGGGCAGGCGGCTTTCCTCGTAAGGTGCGCCATCGCTGTCTTGGATCCAGAACACTGCCGTCGCATAACCGTCATTGCTGGTATAGGTGCGCGCATTCACGATACTGGCCCCGACAAGCGCCAAAGCCCCGACCATACGGCTGAACAGCCCCGGATGATCGACCATCGCAAAACAGGTGCGCGTCGCGTCCTGATCAGGGTCAAGCATCAGATCAATGGCGATCTGATCATCGCATATGTCTTTCAGCAGATGCGCAAATACTGTGTGTGTGTTGGGCGGCAGGCCTTGCCAATAGGGGCCGTAGTGGCGCGACACTTCTTTCTTGAGGTCCTTCGTGCCCCAATCCGCAAGCGCTTCGCGCAAGGCGCGCTTGGCCTCGGTCTCGCGGCTTTTGCGGTTCACATCCTCAAGCCCGTTTTCAAGCGCGTCTTTTGTGGCGCGGTAAAGGTTGCGGATCAGCACGGCCTTCCAGTTGTTCCACGTATCCGGCCCCACGCCGCGAATGTCGCAGACGGTCAGGACAGTCAGCAGATCAAGCCGTTCAACGGATTTCACCGCATTGGCAAAGCCGCGCACGGTGCGTGGTTCGGCAATGTCGCGTTTTTGGGCCGTATCTGACATCAGCAGGTGATAACGGATCAGCCATTCGACCGTTTCGCATTCTTTCTTATTCAGCCCAAGACGGGGTGCGATCTTGCGGGCCATTTGGGCGCCAAGGATCGAATGATCTTCGGGGCGACCCTTTGCGATATCATGCAGCAGCAGGGCGACATAGATCACCTTGCGGTTCACGCCTTGATCCAAGATGGCGGAAGCGATCGGTAATTCTTCAATCAGTTCTTTCTGTTCGATCTGATTAAGATGCGAAATCGTCTGGATCGTATGTTCGTCTACGGTGTACATGTGATACATATTGAACTGCATCATCGCGACGATATTGGCGAATTCCGGGATGAATGCGCCCAAAACCCCAAGTTCATTCATGCGGCGCAACGCGCGTTCGGGGTTGTCGTGCTTTAACATCAATCCCAAGAACAGCTTATTGGCTTCCTTATCGGCGCGCATGTCATCATCGATCAGGTGTAGATTAGCAGCCATAAGGCGCATCGCATCCGGGTGGATCAATGTGCCTGTGCGCAGTGCCTCTTCAAACAGACGCAGCATGTTCAGCTTGTCCGACAGGAACGCTGTTTCATCTGCGACGGTAAGGCGATTTTGCTTGATCGCATAAGGTGGCTTGGCGCTTTTGCGCCGCTGGAAGAACCGCAAAAGACCGGGTTCGGCCTTGGTGCGCGCGTCCTCTTGCGCGGTAAGGAAGATGCGCGTCAACTCGCCCACGCGGGTGGCGTGGCGGAAGTAGTCTTGCATGAAAATTTCGACCCCGCGCCGCCCGGTACGATCTTCATAGCCCATGGCCTCGGCGACGGCGACTTGCATGTCAAAGGTCAATTGTTCGACCGCGCGTCCCGCAATCAGGTGCAGGGTGCAACGCACCGACCATAAGAACCGATGCGCATCGCGGAAGGTTTCGTATTCGTCTTCCGAGAAGACATCGAATTTGATCAGGTCTTCGGCTTCCTGGACGTCGTGGATGTATTTGTTGATCCAGTAAAGGGATTGCAGATCGCGCAAGCCCCCTTTGCCTTCTTTGACATTGGGTTCAACAACATAGCGCTGCCCGCCTTGTTTGCGGTGCCGCTCGATGCGTTCCTCCAGTTTGGCATCAATGAACTCTGCAGAGGTACTTGAGAAAAGATCTGTCCAAAGTTGCCGGCGTAATCGCAGGGCCAAATCGGCATCCCCGCTTAGAAAGCGCTGTTCCACAAGCGATGTGCGGATGGTGTAGTCTTCGCGCGCAAGGCGGATACAGTCTTTGATTGTCCGGCTTGCGTGCCCAACTTTCAGCTTTAAATCCCACAGCATGTACAGCGTGGATTCAATGACGCTTTCTGCCCAAGGGGTCATTTTATAGGGCGTCAGAAACAGCAGATCGACGTCTGAAAAAGGGGCCATTTCGCCGCGTCCATAGCCGCCAACGGCCACAAGGCTTAGGCGCTCTGCGTCGGTGGGGTTGGGCAGCGGATGCAGCTTGCGCCTTGCGACGCTTAGCGCGGCTTTGACCAGTTGATCGGTGAGCCACGTATAGGCGCGCGTTGTCGGACGCGCAGCAAAAGGGTCGGCTAGAAAGGCGTCCTTGATTGCAGTGCGCCCGGCTTGCTGTGCCTCGTTCAAGATGCGGACAGTTGCCGCGCGGACCGCTTTGTCATCGGTGCAATCCACAAGGGCTGCGTCCAAGGCGACCTGCACTGCGTCATGGTCAAAAATGTCACGCGCCGGACAGATCAGGCTGTCCGGCGGGTTTGCGTTGTTCATAGGTGTTGCCTTTGAAATGAAGCTAGAGGCCAGAACCGCCAAAGCTGCGGGGGGCGTTTTCAACGATGACGACGGCACTGTTGCGCACCTCTGCAACGGCCAAGCCTCGTTCGTTCAGGCCGTTGGGCAGCAGGCGGAAAATGCCACTGGTGCCCTGAAAGCCTTGGCGGGCGGTAAGCGAATCCCGCGTCAAAGCGTTCGCATTTCCGGTCGCGGCAAGCGCGCCGATGGCAGCAATCCCGTCATAGGCAAGCCCGGCAAGCGGATGCGGAGAGCCCCCATAAGTCGCCTGATACCGTGCTTCAAAGTTGGAGAGTGTCGCCTGATCAGGCAGCGCGAAAAGCCCGCCTTGCACACCCGGAAGCGCCAAGGCCTGTGGCAATGCATTCCAGCGGGTTAACCCGATGTAGCGGGTTTCAGCAGGGCTAATGCCAGCCTCGGGCAGAGAGGTCGCAATGATGGGCAGGTCTGCGTTCACACCAGCCGTCAGAAAGACAGCGTCAGCACCGGTTGCGTTGATTGTACCGGCAATACGGGGCGTTGCGGCCAAAATATCCTGCTGTGTCAGCGTATAGCTTTCGACGCCAGCAAGCTGCGCCCCGGCGCTGCGCACAGCGTTTGTGATCGCATCGCGGCCGACTTGGCCTTGCAGATCATTCGCATGCACGACAGCAAAACGCGTGGTGCCATTGCGCGCGGCATAATTTACCAAGCGACGGGCTGTGTTGTCGAATGTTGGCCCAAGTACAAAGACGTTGCCGCCTGCAATTGTCGGGTTGTTAGAAAAGGCGAGGACGTTCACGTTGCGCGGTGCAACCGCGACGCCTGCGGCGTTCGCAGATGATGCAAACAGCGGCCCAAGCAGAATTTTGGCCCCCTCATCAACCGCTTGTGTCGCAACACTTGCGGCCTGCGCGGGGTCAGAGCCGGTATTATAGACGCGCAAATCAATGCGCACGCCATCCAGATCAGCGATTGCCAAGCGGGCTGCGTTTTCAAGGCTTGCGGCAATGGCGCGGTCGGCCCCTTGGGTTGATCCTCCGGGAACCAGAAGCGCGACTTGCACAGGTGCGCCCGGATCAATGCGTTGCCCGGTATTTTGGTTTGTTCCGACAATGGCAGGCGCACAGGCGGCCAAAAACGCAAATGTCGCAAAAGCGAATAGACGGATTGCGACCTTGCGGGCGCGTGATACATGGGCAAACATAGACAAAACCTCCTTGTCGACGGCCAAGACAGGGATCCCCCGACAGCCGATATTGGCCCACATCATAAAGACCGCAGCAAAAGGGTCTAGGCATGAATTACCTCATCAAGCCGCTTGCCGCCGGTTTATACTTTGTGGCGACCCCAATCGGGTCTGCGCGGGATATCACGTTGCGCGCTTTGGATGTGCTTGCCAGTGCGGATGTGCTGGTGGCCGAAGATACACGCACAGCCCGAAAACTGATGGAAATTCATGGGGTTCCGCTGGGGGCGCGGCGGGTTTTGGCGTTTCATGATCATTCGGGGGAGGGGGTGATTGCGAAGCTGGTCGCGATGATGCGGGATGGGCAATCGGTGGCTTACGTGTCGGAAGCTGGAACGCCACTTGTCGCTGATCCGGGGTATGAACTTGGGGTTGCGGCGATCAAGGACGGGATTGCGGTGCATACAGCGCCGGGGGCATCGGCGGTTTTGGCGGCTTTGACGGTGTCGGGGCTGGCGACAGATCGTTTTGCCTTTGTCGGGTTCCTGCCCAACAGCCGCACGCAACGACAAAGCGAAATCGCAGCATTGCGGAACGTGGGGTTTACGCTGGTATTTTATGAATCGCCCAAACGCATTCATGAAATGTTAGATGATTTGGTTCAGGTTCTGGGAGGAGAGAGAGAAGGCGCAATTTGTCGGGAACTGACTAAGAAGTTCGAAGAAGTGCAGCGCGGGACTTTGGCAAATCTTGTGGATGGGCTGAAAGACAGGCGTTTGAAGGGCGAACTTGTCGTGCTGGTGGGCCGGGCCGGTGCGGTTGACGTTCTTGATGTGGATATTGACGCGGCTTTGGCGCAGGCACTCGAAACCATGCGCGTAAAAGATGCGGCCACCACTGTGGCCGGGGCGTTCGGATTGCCGCGCAAAGATGTGTATCAGCGGGCTTTGGCGATGAAGGAAAAATGATGCAAACGCAGGTTTTGAAAAGTACAACGAATTATCATGCAGGCCTTGTTGCCGAAGATATTGTTGCTGCGGATTATGCCCGTCGTGGTCAACCTATCGCTGGGCGACGCTGGCGCGGGTCTGGTGGTGAGATCGATCTGATCGCGCGCGATGGCGCGCAGGTGATTTTTGTCGAAGTTAAGAAAAGCCGGGATTTTGCACGCGCTGCTACGCGCCTCAACCGACGGCAGATGGATCGCTTATGTGCTGCGGCATCTGAATTTGTTGCCGATGAACCCAATGGTCAAATGACCGATATGCGTTTTGATCTTGCGATGGTGAATGGGGCGGGGGCTGTGCAGATTATCGAAAACGCATTCATGGAAGCGTGATCAAATCCCCATTGCACCGCTGACGGGGCTAAGCCATGTGTAGCAGACCACACAAGATAAAGGTTGAGGTCTGCCATGCCGATGAATGTTGCTTTCCAGATGGACCCAATTGGTCCGATTGATATCGACGCAGACAGTACGTTCCGCATCGCGGAAGAGGCGCAAAAGCGCGGGCATTCTCTTTACTATTACACCCCCGATAAACTGGCCTACTGCGAAGGGCGCGTCACGGCACGCGGCTGGCCGCTGATTGTGCGCCGCGAGAAAGGTAATCACTTTAGCCTTGGCGATGAAACAGAAATTGATCTGCGCGACATGGATGTTGTCTGGCTGCGCCAGGATCCACCTTTTGATATGGGCTATATCACTACAACCCACATTCTGGACATGGTGCATCCGCAGACGTTGGTGGTGAATGATCCGTTCTGGGTGCGCAATTATCCTGAGAAACTGCTGGTTCTGGCCTTTCCCGATTTGACCCCACCAACAATGATTGCCCGCGATCTTGAGACGCTCAAAACCTTCCGCGCCGATCATGGTGACGTGATCCTCAAGCCGCTTTATGGCAATGGCGGTGCAGGGGTGTTCAAGTTGAAGGCGGGCGATAGCAATCTGGCCTCGCTTCATGAATTGTTCAGCGGGATTAACCGCGAACCCCTGATCATGCAGAAATTCTTGCCAGCTGTGAGCAAAGGCGACAAGCGCGTCATCCTTGTGGACGGTGAACCTGTTGGTGCTATTAATCGCGTGCCTGCCGCGGGCGAAACCCGGTCAAACATGCATGTGGGCGGGCGGCCTGAAAAGGTGGCGCTCACGGATCGAGATCGCGACATTTGCGCGGCCATTGGCCCGCTTCTGCGCGAAAAGGGGCAGGTCTTCGTCGGGATCGATGTCATTGGCGATTGGCTGACCGAGATTAATGTGACCTCACCCACCGGCATTCAAGAGCTTGAGCGCTTTGATGGTACAAATGTCGCCGAAAAGATTTGGCAGGCGATTGAAGCCAAGCGCGCTTAGACTTCTTTGGTAAGGGTTAATCGAAAGCTGACCGCTTCGGCCACGTGGTTTTTCAAGACATCCTCGCTGCCCGCAAGGTCCGCGATCGTGCGCGCAACCCGCAGGACCCGGTGATAACCCCGCGCAGACAGCCCAAACCGTTCGGCAACTTGCCCCAAAAGTGCGCGACCTTCGGCGTCGGGTGTGGCCACATCTTCCAAAACCGCACCTTCTGCGTCCGCATTTGCGCTCATCCCGTTGTGGGTTGCATAGCGCGTGCTTTGCACAGCCCGCGCCTTTGCAACCCGCGTGGCGATTTGTGCGGAAAGGTCGCCGTCGGCTGGCAAATCAAGATCGGTGTAGGCCACGGGCGGCACTTCGACCCGTAAATCAAACCGGTCCATCAATGGCCCTGATATCCGTCCCAAATAGTCTTCGCCGCACATGGGCACCCGCGCACAAGCCCGTGCTGGATCGGCGAGGTAGCCGCATTTGCACGGGTTGGCCGCTGCGACCAGCATGAATTTGCAAGGGTATTTGACGTGTGCGTTGGCGCGCGCGACGACCACTTCGCCGGTTTCAATAGGCTGGCGTAGCGTTTCCAAAACCGCGCGCGGGAATTCGGGGAATTCATCCATAAACAGCACGCCGTTATGCGCAAGCGAGATTTCCCCCGGTTTTGCCCCGCGCCCGCCCCCGACAATCGCTGCCATTGATGCTGTGTGATGGGGTTCGCGGAAAGGCCTTTGTCGGTTGATCCCACCTTCATCCAAAAGCCCGGACAGTGAATGGATCATCGATGTTTCCAAAGCTTCGCCAGCCGTTAAGTCCGGCAAAATGCCCGGAATACGCGCCGCCAACATTGATTTGCCTGATCCGGGAGAGCCGACAAGCAACAAATGGTGCCGCCCTGCGGCCGCGATTTCAAGCGCGCGCTTGGCCCGTTCCTGCCCTTTCACTTCCTGCAAGTCGCGCCCTTTGTCGCCGCTTGTCACTTCGCCCGGTTTGGCCGGGTCCATGATGACTTGCCCGGTGAAATGCTGCACTGCTTGTGCCAGTGACGCAGGTGCGATGACTTTTACCGCATCCACCCAAGCCGCCTCGGCCCCGCAACCCGCAGGGCACATCAATATCCGGTCATCTTCAGAGGCTGCCATCGCGGCGGGGAGGGCCCCGATCACCGACACCAAAGCGCCGTTCAAAGACAACTCTCCCAAAGCAACCGTCGCTGCCACATCATCGCGTGGAACGATGTCGAGTGCGGCAAGCAAGGCCAGCGCGATGGGCAGATCAAAGTGCGATCCGACCTTCGGCAGGTCTGCTGGCGAGAGGTTGATTGTGATCCGTTTGGAAGGTAGCGCGATGGCCATCGCGTTCAACGCAGAGCGCACCCTCTCGCGTGCCTCGCTGACGGCTTTGTCCGGCAAGCCGACGATATTGAACGCGGGTAAACCCGGTGTCACCGCGCATTGCACCTCGACCAGCCGCGCGTCGATCCCGTCAAAGGCCACCGTGTAGGCGACTGCCACCATGTTTCATCCCCGCTTGCTGGTTGGTTAACCGATAGCGGGGACGTGGTTTAGGATTGGTTAACAGGCCAAGGTTTCTTGGGCAGGTCAAGGTCGTAGGGGAAGGGATCGTGCACTTCTTTTAGGGCTTCGGCGCGCCACGCGAGGAAGGCCGGATCGTTCAATTGCGTGTCGATATAGGCCTGCGCCATCTCGGATCGTGGCAGGCCGTAAGCGGTGAACCGATGCGTTACCGGCGCATAAAAGACGTCTGCCAGCGAATAATCTCCGAACAGCCACGGCCCGTTTTGTCCATATTGCGTCCGCGCCATTGACCAGAGACGTTCGATCCGGGCAACATCCTTCAGCACCCCCGCAGAGGGTTTGAACCCGTCCCAGATATGCGTCAGCATGTTGTCGCATTCATTCCGCAAGTCCATGAAACTGCTATGCATTTCTGCCACTAGCGTGCGGCAAAGTGCCCTTGCTTTTGGATCGCTTGGGTAGAACGGAATGTCAGAGTGCGCTTCGACCAGAGTTTCGGCCATTGCCATGCTGTCGGGTAGAATTCCGCCCGTCGGCGTGACCAACACAGGCACGGTTTTGGCCGGGGCAAGGTGCTTCATTTCATCCGCCATCGTCCCGGCATAAAGCCCGACGATATGAGTGTTGAATTCTAGTCCGAATTTTTCAAGCATCAGCCAGCCGCGCAAGGACCAGCTCGAAAAGGTGCGATCACCGATATATAAGTCATACGTCATGGGTGGATGTTATGCGCCGCACAGCCACATCACCAATAGTGATTTGTGCGCATGCCCATCACGGAATGTGATTAATCGTTCCCATGTGCCAGCGCGTTCCGTCCCAGCGCATGTCCGTTGTCGACAGGTTGTCGATTTGATGCCCCATCGCCTGATAGGCTGTCGATCCGGCCCCTTTTTGAATTTGCGTCATGATCACGCCCATATGGGCGACGACGATCAGATGTGCGGGGGCTTGTTCTTCAATGATCGCATCAATCTTTGTGCCAAAGCGCGCGGCGGCTTGGTTCCAGCTTTCCCCGTCAGGGGCTTGCAGGTCGCCAGGTTCCTCCCAATAGCGGCGCGACAGCACCGGGTCGCGCGCTGCCACAGCGTCGAACGTCAGCCCGTCCCATGCCCCAAAGTTGATCTCACGCAAAGTGCTGCATGACGGCAGGCGTTTGCGTGCGCCCCCGATTGCGGTTGCGGTGTCATGGGCGCGGCGTAGGTCGGATGAAATAACCAGCGCATCTTTTGGCAGGTGATCATCGACCTGTTGAATAAGGCGCGTATCAGACAGATCAGCAGGCACATCGCGCCATCCGACAAAAGCTTTTTCATGCGTTGGCCCGTGCCGCACAAGCCAAAGGTGCGTCATAGGATCTGGCCCTTCAGCGCTAGCGGTAACCCGGCCATGACGGCAACGACCGTATCTGCATGCGCTGCAATATCCTGATTAAGCCGTCCTTGCGCATTACGAAACTTGCGCGACAGCGCGTTGTCAGGCACGACCCCTTGGCCGACTTCGTTGGACACGATCACGACGGGGCATGGGGCATTGGCAAGGGCAGTCACTAGATCGTTGCTGGCGGCGGTCACGTCTTTGTCCGCCAAAAGGATATTTGTCAGCCAAAGCGTGGCACAGTCTATCAGGATCACGTGATTGGCGTTCGCCTGACCAATTGCGCCAACAAGATTTAGGGGGGCCTCAATCGTGGTCCAGTCGGGCCCGCGCGCTACACGGTGTGCCGCGATTTTGTCTTTCATTTCAGTATCAAAGCCTTCGGCTGTCGCGACATAAATCCGGGGCCGATCTGATTTGATCACAAGGGATTCTGCCCAAGACGATTTTCCCGAAGCTGCGCCGCCTAGCACTAATGTGAGTGGAGGCAAGAAAACTGTCACTTATTTTGATCCACTCTGAAAATGCCTGCGTACCAAAATCAATAAAGCGACAATGCACGCAATACAATCAACTGGGGAATGACGATGGCACTTGATGGATTTTCCGATCAGACACTTTCGCGCACGGCGATGAAGGCTGAACTTTTGGATGCAGAGACAGAGTTGCGCCTTGCCTACGCATGGCGCGATGATCGCGATGAACAGGCGCTTCATCGCTTGATTACGGCCTACATGCGTTTGGCGATTTCCATGGCCTCAAAGTTCAAGCGCTATGGTGCGCCAATGAACGACCTGATCCAAGAGGCAAGCGTTGGCCTGATGAAGGCCGCTGACAAATTTGACCCCGACCGGGGCGTGCGATTTTCGACCTATGCGGTCTGGTGGATCAAGGCGTCGATCCAGGATTACGTGATGCGCAACTGGTCGATGGTGCGCACCGGGTCCACATCTTCACAAAAGTCTCTATTCTTCAATCTGCGCCGCGTGCAGGCCCGCATCGAACGCGAAGCTGCCGCTGAAGGGCGCACTGTCGAGGGCCACGTCATGCGCGAAATGATCTCAAAAGAGGTTGGCGTGCCGCTCCATGATGTTGAGATGATGGAAGGGCGGTTGTCAGGCTCTGACTTTTCATTGAATGCAACCCAGTCGTCCGAGGATGAGGGGCGCGAATGGATTGATGCGCTTGAAGATGATGGTCCGCAGGCGGCCGAGCAGGTGGAAAATTCGCATGATAATGATACGCTGCGCCAGTGGTTGCTGGGTGCGTTGAACCATCTGAATGATCGGGAACGCTTTATCGTGCGCGAACGCAAACTGCGCGATGATCCCCGCACTTTGGAAAGCCTTGGTACTGAACTTGGTCTCTCGAAAGAACGTGTGCGTCAGCTTGAGGCCGCAGCCTTTGGCAAGATGCGCAAGTCTTTGGAAGCGCAAAGCGGCGAAATTCAAGCGCTTTTCGCCTAGACCGCCCCTTCCCCCCCCGCGCGTGCCCGGCTAACGTCGGGTACGCGCATTTTTTGGGAACGGGTCCATGCTGGCTGGCAAACATATCCTTTTGATCATTGGTGGTGGGATCGCCGCCTTCAAGTCACTTGATCTGATCCGGCGCTTGCGCGAACGCGGCGCGCAGGTGACGCCAGTGCTGACACGTGCGGGGGCTGAATTCGTGACGCCATTGTCCGTGTCGGGTCTTGCCGCAAGCAAGGTTTATCAAGATTTGTTTAACCTGACTGATGAAGCAGAGATGGGGCATATTGAGTTGTCCCGCGCCGCTGATTTGGTCGTCGTTGCCCCGGCCACAGCTGATTTGATGGCGAAAATGGCAGGTGGTTTGGCAAATGATCTGGCGTCTACCTTGCTTTTGGCGACTGACAAACGTGTTCTGATTGCCCCGTCGATGAACGTGCGGATGTGGGCGCACCCGGCGACACAGCGCAATTTGAAAACCTTACTTGCTGATGGCGTGCTAAGTGTCGGCCCGGATGAAGGCAATATGGCTTGCGGTGAATTTGGCCCCGGGCGTCTGGCCGAACCTTTAGAGATTGTTGCCGCGATTGATGCAGCCCTCGCGGATGGGCCGTTGCAGGGAAAGCATGTGCTTGTCACCTCTGGCCCGACACACGAGCCGATTGACCCTGTGCGCTATATCGCGAACCGGTCGTCGGGTGCGCAAGGCACGGCGATCGCGCGGGCTTTGGCCGGGATGGGTGCGGATGTAACCTTTGTGACAGGCCCTGCGGATGTAGACCCGCCTTTGGGGGTGAATGTCGTGAAGGTGCAGACCGCTGCGGAAATGCTGGGCGCGGTTGAAGCCGCACTGCCTGCTGATGCAGCCGTTTTTGCGGCGGCTGTGGCGGATTGGCGTGTTGATCAGGAAAGCGGGTCGAAGATTAAGAAAGATGTGGGCAAATTGCCCACCCTACGTTTCTTGGAGAACCCCGATATTTTAAAAACTGTGTCGCAGATGGGTGCCGGGCGCCCTGCGCTGGTTGTTGGTTTTGCTGCCGAGACGGATGACGTGATCGCCAATGCAACCGCCAAGCGCTTGCGCAAAGGCTGTGATTGGATCGTGGCCAATGACGTATCGCCTGCGACCGGGATCATGGGCGGGTCCGAGAATGACGTGACCTTGATTTCTGATGCGGGTGCCGAGGATTGGCCGCGCATGAGTAAAGAGCAGGTGGCCAATCGCTTAGCGACAAAAATCGCCGAGGCTTTGGGTTGAAATGTGCGCCTCCGGCGGAAGTATTTTTGGACAAAGAAAGACATGAGTTGTGCGATTGAATTGGCGTGGGACGCGGGTGCTGACCGGTCATTGCCTTTGCCAAACTATCAGACAAGCGGGGCGGCTGGGGCTGATCTGTGTGCGAATTTTGCGGACGGTACGCGTGATGGGATTGTCTTGGCCCCCGGTGCCCGTGCGTTGGTTCCGACCGGTTTGCGCATGGCGATCCCTGCAGGGTTTGAGGTGCAGATCCGCCCCCGGTCAGGTCTTGCATTGAAGCATGGGATCGCATTGGTGAATGCGCCGGGCACGATTGACTCCGATTATCGCGGGCCGGTGGGTGTGATTTTGGTGAATTTGGGCGATGCGCCGTTTCACATCACCCATGGGGCGCGGATTGCGCAGATGGTTGCCGCCCCTGTGGTGCAGGCCGAATTTTCCGTTGTAGATCAATTGGATGAAACGGTGCGTGGCGCGAGTGGCTTTGGATCAACCGGGGTGACATCTTGATCATGGTCGGGGCCATGGCCGGGTTTATCTGGCTGCTGGGCGTTGTGATGAAATCCCCGCGTGCGGCGCGCTGGAATATGATCTTCTTGCTGCTTGTCGCTGTCATGGCTTTGCAGATCATTTTACCCGATGGGCATCCTTTGCGCGAAGCAACTGGTGGTGATGCCCGGCTTTGGGCGTTGATCGTGGCTTTGGGCTTTGCGATCTATGGTTACAGCCTGCTTTTGCGGCGCTTGCGCGCGCGCGCCCAATTGCCTGCGGCTTTTCCGTCGCCTGCCGCCCCTGCGGGGAAGTTTTCGGATAGTGAACTGACCCGCTATGCCCGCCACATCATCCTGCGGGAAGTGGGCGGGGCCGGGCAGAAGGCGTTGAAAGAGGCGCGCGTTTTGGTTGTTGGCGCAGGTGGTCTTGGTGCGCCTGCGTTGCAATATCTGGCAGCTGCCGGTGTCGGGACGATTGGTGTGATTGATGATGATGTGGTCGAGGCTGCGAACCTGCAGCGCCAAGTCATTCATCGCGACAGCAGTATTGGGTTGCCCAAGGCGCGCTCGGCTGCCGAGGCGATGAATGCGCAGAACCCTTATGTGACGGTGAAACCCTATAGCCGTCGCTTTACCGCCGAAATCGCGGCTGAATTGGTCGCGGAATACGATCTTATTCTCGATGGAACAGACAATTTCGCCAGCCGGTATCTGGTGAATGAAACCTGCGTCGCGGCGGGTAAGCCATTGATTGCAGCCGCACTTACCCAATGGGAAGGCCAGATCAGTGTCTATGATCCGGCGCGCGGAACCCCTTGTTTCGCCTGCATCTTTCCAAAAGCCCCGGCACCCCACCTTGTCCCCAGCTGTGCCGAAGCCGGTGTGATCGGCCCGCTGCCCGGCGTGGTCGGGTCGATGATGGCGCTGGAGGCGGTCAAGCTTTTGGCTGGCGCGGGCGATCTTTTGGCGGGGCGCATGCTGATCTATGACGCCCTTTATGCCCAGACCCGGACGATCACGATGCAGCCCCGTGCAGATTGCGCGGTTTGTCAGGGCCGGGGCGCACGCGCGGACGCGCCAGCGGATTGAGTATTTTCAACAATCCGAGATGGGGACTGGTTCTTTGGACCAAGCATCCCTAGCTTAATTCCAAAGGAGATTTGCGCATGGACAACCCACTGTTGACGACTTGGGATACACCTTTTGGTTTGCCCCCGTTTGATCGGATTTCAGATGATGATTGGGCCCCGGCGGTTGATATCGCGCTCGCGCGGGCACGGGCGGCGGTTGCGGCCATTGCCGATAACAGTGATGCGCCAAGCTTTGACAATACGATCCTTGCTTTAGAGACGGCCGAGGAAGATTTGGGCCGCGTTCTGGGGGCGTTCTATGGCGTTGCCGGTGCTGATAGCAATGACGCGCGCGAGGCTTTGCAGCGTGAATTTGCCCCGAAACTTAGCGCCTATGGATCGGAAGTGTCCGAGAACAAAGCGTTGTTTGCCCGGGTCGAAGCCCTTTGGGCGCAGCGTGATGATCTGGATCTGACGGCTGAACAACAGCGCGTGTTGATGCTGTCCCGGCGTGGCTTTGTGCGCTCTGGTGCGCAGTTGGAAGGTGATGCGGCCAAGGCGTTGCGCGAGGTGAAGTCGCGGCTTTCGGTGCTTGGCACTGAGTTTACGCAGAACTTGCTTGCCGATGAACGATCTTGGCAGATGCCATTGGATGAGGATGATCTTGAAGGTTTGCCCGATTTTGCGATCGCAACCGCCCGCGCGGCGGGTGATGGCAAACCGGTTGTCACACTATCCCGGTCTTTGATCGTGCCGTTCCTGCAATTTTCCCCCCGCCGCGATCTGCGAAAAGTCGCATATGAAGCCTGGGTCGCCCGCGGTGCCAATGGGGGCGAGACGGATAACCGCGCGATTGCGGCAGAGACGCTGAAGCTGCGCGAAGACCGCGCGCAACTGCTGGGTTATGACACATTCGCTGATTATAAGCTTGAAACCGAAATGGCGGGCACACCCCAAGCGGTCCGCGATCTGCTGATGCAGGTTTGGGAACCAGCCAAGGCAAGCGCCGAAGCCGATGCTGCCGTGCTTGAACGCATGCTGCATGCGGATGGTTTTGATGGCCCGCTTGAGCCTTGGGATTGGCGCTATTATTCCGACATTCGCCGCAAGCAGGAACACGATCTGGATGAGGCAGAGCTGAAGCCTTATCTCCAGCTTGAGCGGATGATCGAAGCCTCGTTCACTTGCGCGAACCGGCTTTTTGGCTTGGAATTCAAACCGATCGAAGCCCCGGTTTACCATGAAGACGTGCGCCTTTGGGAGGTGACCCGTCATGGCGCGCATATTGCTGTATTTATCGGTGATTATTTCGCGCGTCCTTCAAAGCGGTCGGGCGCGTGGTGCATGGCGATGCGCAGCCAGCATCGCATGACACAAGAGGTGCGGCCACATGTTGTGAATGTGTGTAATTTTGCCAAACCAGAATCTGGAAAGCCTGCATTGCTGTCCTATGATGATGCGCGCACGCTGTTTCATGAGTTTGGTCATGCCTTGCATCAGATGCTGTCGGATGTGACCTATGAAAGCATCAGCGGCACGTCTGTCGCGCGCGATTTTGTCGAACTGCCAAGCCAGCTTTATGAACATTGGCTTGAGGTGCCAGAGGTGCTTTCCGAATTTGCAACCCATGCCGAATCCGGCAAGCCGATGCCAAAGGATATGTTGGATCGGATGTTAGCGGCGGGGACTTATGACATGGGCTTTTCCACTGTGGAATATGTGGCGTCAGCCCTTGTGGATTTGGCGTTCCATGACGGTCCGGCCCCGGCAGATCCGATGCAAAAGCAGGCCGAAGTATTGGAAGAGATCGGGATGCCCCATGCCATTCGCATGCGCCATGCAACGCCGCATTTTGCCCATGTCTTTGCAGGTGACGGCTATTCCAGCGGATATTACAGTTATATGTGGTCCGAGGTGATGGATGCGGATGCGTTTGAGGCGTTCGAGGAAGCCGGTGATCCGTTTGACCCCGCGCTGGCCAAGAAGCTGGAAGAGACGGTGTTATCTTCTGGCGGGTCAGTGGATGCGGCGGAATTGTACACCGCGTTCCGGGGACGCTTGCCGGGGGTTGAGGCTTTGTTGAAAGGGCGCGGGCTGGCGGCTTAGTCGAGGATTTCTTCGGCCATGACCCCCCAAAGGACGTGCTTTGGGGCCCAGCCTTTGTAGCTGCCTGCCGTTAGGCGGCACCAGTCGCGGTTGCATGCCCCAAGACGGGCGATGACGCCGGCCTCAAGCTTGGCATTTTCCAACCCTTCAAGGTTTGGGCGATTACGCAATGGCAGCATGTCTTCGTCGATAATTACGGTGCGCGCGCCTGAAATCATGGTGTAGTGCACCCATCCGCCCAGACCGTCCCGGTCAATCACCCGGCGCCAATGTCCGTATTCGGCGACAACTTGCAAAGGCATGCCACGCCGCTGGAACACCCAGTCGATCCGGTGTGATAGGGACGGGCCGCGGCGCACGTTGGCCTCGGACGCTTTGAGCGACACAAAACGGGGCAATGGCAGATTGGTTTCAGGTCCAAAGGCGGGGGCTGTCGCGGGCGCGTTGCTGGATTGGCCGACTTGCTGGGCAGAAACGCCAGTGCCAACGCACAGCAAAAGGCCGAAAATCCCTGCAACCACCCGCATTTTCATCGAAAAGCCCTGCCCATATTGCCCGCTGCATCGCGCGTAGGTTCTTGTGCCCCGCGTCGCTTGTTGGCAACCTGCCATTATCTGCTTGATTTGGAAAGCAGGAGGGAGGCCATGATGACGGGTAAGAAGCTAAGTGTTGTCGTCACGCGACGGTTGCCGGACGTGGTTGAGACGCGGATGTCTGAACTGTTTGACGTCCGCTTGCGCACGGATGACACCCCTTGGTCGCGCGAAGAACTGGTCGCGGCCATGGCCGATGCGGATGTGCTTGTTTCGGCCATCACCGACCCGATTGATGCGGCCTTGCTGGCCCGTGCGGGCGACAGGTTGAAGCTGATCGCAAACTATGGGGCAGGGGTTGATAACATTGATGTCGCCACAGCCCGCCAGCGCGGCATACTGGTGTCCAACACACCCGGTGTGACGACCGAAGATACGGCTGATATGACGATGGCCCTGATCCTTGGGGTCACACGGCGTTTGTCCGAGGGCATGCGCCTTGCGCAATCGGGGGAATGGGCGGGTTGGTCGCCGACGGCAATGCTTGGCGGGCGCTTGCGCGGGCGGCGCTTGGGCATTCTGGGCATGGGCCGCATCGGGCAGGCTGTTGCGAAACGCGCTGCGGTCTTTGGGATGCAGGTGCATTATCACAACCGCCGCCGCTTGCGCCCCGAAATTGAAGACGCGCTTGAAGCGACCTATTGGGAAAGTCTTGATCAGATGGTGGCCCGGATGGATATCATTTCAATCAACTGCCCGCATACGCCATCGACGTTTCATTTGATGAACGCGCGGCGTTTGAAATTGATGAAGCCGACTGCGGTGATCGTGAACACCTCACGCGGTGAGGTGATTGACGAAAACGCACTGACCCGGATGCTGCGTGCCGGAGAGGTTGCCGGGGCGGGCTTGGATGTATTTGAACGCGGGCACGAGATTAATCCGCGCCTTCAGGCCCTGCCAAATGCGATTCTTCTACCCCATATGGGGTCAGCGACGGTCGAAGGGCGCATTGAGATGGGCGAGAAGGTGATCATCAATATTAAGACCTTCGCGGATGGGCACAGGCCCCCTGATTTGATCGTGCCGGCGCATTTGTAATGCATACGAAAACGCCAGAAGGCCCGGCGCGGTTGCGACAGGCTTTGTCATTCTAAATCAAAGGTTTGCCTAGAAGGGGCCATCCTTTTGCGATGAGTAATTCATCGCGGAAAACCGCAGTAGATCGTTGTCGGCACGGCCTGTCACGGGTTGCGGTTTGGCGCATGCGGCCAGTCCTACCAGTGCAGCCACTGCGACTAGGGTGGTGCGTCTCATGTTCTGCTCTCCAATCGGTCCACATCTTATGTGTGGTGATCCCAATATAGGGTCCAGTCGGCTGGAATGCTTGCATTTAATGACGCAAACACGGATTGGCGTTGTAAATTTGCCCAACAGGCGCCTGCGCAGCGTCATGTTTTTGCCCGATCATCATGCGACACACGCGCTAGGAAGGTCGGTCTTTGCGGACAGGATTCTTTCTGACTGGGCTAGGTTGGGTGAATTTATGCGCATTTTAATGTCGGCCATTTTCGTTTTGTTTGCCGCTGCCAGCAGCATTGGCATGCTGCTTCTGACATCTGATCGCGCGCCAAGCAGCCCGGCGGTGCAGGCAAGTGCCGATCAAACTGACCCAGAAACCGAAGGCGCGGCAAATGGGTTCTCTGTTTTGCTTGCGATGTTTTCAGGCGAGGGTGTGGAAGGTGCGGTCGCCCCAGAACTTAGCGGCAGCTTGGCTGCCTTTCTGCCCGAACCCGGCATTGGCTGGACACGCACGCCCTATGAACTGGCCCACGGTGAAGACCTCACTGGCGCAACCTACCAAAAAAGTGCTGTTGTGATCAGCACGACCAACTCGCTTCTGTCCAGCTTTGAGCGCGCGCGCCGTGACGCGACCGGAACAACGGCGACCTACCGCAAGGGCGATGAGGTTGTTGCGATCAGCATGTCTTCCCGGACAGACCGCGATATGCGTTCCCTTCAGGGCAGCATGATGACAGCAATTGCCGGGAACCTGAACGCAGCCGCTGGCACACGCCCATCAGGATTTGGCAATGTGCACGGTGTGAACTTTTCTTTCGGTGCAACCAAATCAACCATCATGGCGACGCGCGTGGAAGTGCCGATCAATTACCGCACATTGTCGGCCACGATGGGCGGGCAAGTTTCAATCAAGGTCATGACGAATGCCAGTGATGCTGCGATTGCGGAAATTATTGGTGCCATTGATATTCCGGGCCTGAACACGACCCTTGTGTCCCCCGATCTTGCCGTAACACCCGGCACAGGGCTGATCACAAGCCAGATTGAACCTTTGGCGACAACGCCACCAGCACCATCACTGGCCTATCTGGCGTTTCAGGAATTGCGCAATGATGCCTCTGATTTTTCGCAGAACGATGTGCGTTTGCTGCAGAGAATGGCATCTGGCGAAGTGAAAGGCTGGGTGGATGTATATGAAGAATACGGGTTGGATTACCGTATTTCGCCAGAATTGCAGGTGCTGTTGGGTGATGCGCCTGACCTTGCCCCAATTGATCAGGTGCGGTTTGAGGCCATTGAGATGTTGAAAAACCCGGCCATTCTGGGCACGCATGAGACAGAACTGTTGGAAGGTTTGGCCCGTCAACGCTTTGCGACACGGGATCAGGCACTCCGTCAGGTGTCGGCAACGCGGGTCTATAAGAAAAAGGTAATCCGTCTGATCAATCTGCTGCCAGAAGCGCCTTCTGACCCGGACGCAGGGCAGACAGTCGATGCCTCTGCGACCGAACCGGCGCGCGAACTTGTGGTGCGCCGCGGCACCACAGTGCAGCAAGGCGATGTGCTGGGAACGGATTGTGCAATTGAACTGGGCGTGCGCCGTTGCACTGTGGAAGACGTCACAGAATAGACCCAAGGTCGCATTTAGCGACATTTAGGTCGGCTGGTTCAGCCGTTTGGCTTTCCCTTGCGCATAAGTGGTTTTGAACAGTTTTGACGCGATAGGGGCCAGCCCATGAAAACCAATGTGAAAGCGCTTGTCGTTGGGGGCGGTGCTGTTGGCACGTCGATTGCCTATCACCTGGCCAAGGCGGGTTGGGACGATGTGATGCTGCTTGAGCGGGATGAATTGACATCCGGGTCTACGTGGCATGCCGCGGGGCTGCTGCCCCTTTTCAACATGTCTTTTGCAACAACCCATATCCACAAATACTCGGTCGATTTCTACAAATCCTTGGAAGAAGAGACGGGTTTGAACGCCGGGTTCGCCGTCGTCGGCAACCTGCGCATGGCCCAGACGCAGGAACGCATGGACGAATATATGCTTTATGCTTCGACCGCTGAGACCTGCGATGTGCCTTATGTTTTCATGACCCCGGATGAGATCAAGGCCAAGTGGCCGCTGATCCGCACCGATGATCTGAAGGGCGCGATCTATCACGAAACCGACGGTTATATTAACCCTGCTGATGTCACGATGGCGATGGCCAAAGGCGCGCGTCAGCGCGGCGTGATGATCGAACGTAAATGGCAGGCGGATGCGTTCAACTGGAACGGGGACGCTTGGGAGGTCACCTGCACCAAAATGGCCGAAAAGGGCGGGAACCTTGTCCCCTCGGACGAACAGATCGTGATCACTGCCGAACATGTCGTCACAGCCTCTGGTAACCACGCGCAGACCACCGCTAAGAAGCTTGGCATCAAAATGCCTGCAATCCCGGTCGAGCACCAATTTATCGTGATGGATCAGGACCCTGCACTGGTGGAATGGCGCAAGAGTAACCCCGAACATCCCGTCATCCGCGATGCGGATGCGCAGTCTTATGTGCGCGAAGAACGCGGCGGTTGGATCTTGGGTGTGTACGAAAAGAACGCCCCTGCTGTGTTTGAACATGGCGTCCCTAGCAGCTTTCGTGCCGATCTTTTCCCGCTCGATCTGGAACGGATCGAAGATCAGTATATGGCGATGATCCACCGCTTGCCGTCGTGTGAAGAGAGCGGGTTGAAGGATGATTTCAATGGCCCGATTTGTTATACGCCGGACGGCAATCCGCTGGTCGGACCTGCGCCGGGATTAACCAATATGTGGCTGGCCGAAGGGTTCAGCTTTGGCATTACCGCCGCCGGTGGTACCGGGTATTACCTTGCGCAGATGATGGTCGATGGCGAGGCCGAGATCGATATGGCCTCGCTTGATCCCAAGCGATACGGGTCTTGGATGACGACCGAATTCGCGGCCCGCAAGAACGAGGAATGTTATGATCACGTCTACATCCTGCACCACCCGGATGAAGAGCGTCCGGCATGTCGGCCCTTGCGCACATCCCCGGCCTATGACCGTCAGGCTGCGCGCGGTGCGCAATTTGGCTTTGTAAACGGGTGGGAGCGTCCGAATTACTTTGCCCATGCCGGGTTCAACGACGCTGAAAGCAGGTCTTTCCGCCGTGGTGGCTGGTGGCAATATGCGGTGCAAGAGGCCAAAGCAATTCGCGAAGGCGTCGGGC
>CAYPVL010000038.1:262-10082 GCA_964414165.1 uncultured Cognatiyoonia sp. | reverse complement strand
CGACGCGACCGCCTTTACAAAGCATCGCATCAGTGGCCCCGGCGCAACGGCGTTTTTGGATTGGTTCACCACGAATAAACTGCCGAAAGTGGGCCGGATCAACCTGACCTATGCGCTGACATCACACGGCACAACGCGCACGGAATACACCATCGTGCGGCTGGCCGAGGATGATTATTACCTCGTGAGTGCCGGGGCATGGCACGCCTATGATCAGGATTACCTTTATAAGGCAATCATGGAAAAAGAGGCTGAATTTGGTCGGATCAACGCACAGGACGTCACAACCCAATGGGGTGTTTTCGCCATCGCTGGGCCAAAGGCGCGGGATGTTTTGAAAGAAGTGATCAACGATCCTGATCCCGAAACCGCCTTGTCCAACAAACGCTTCCCATGGCTGTCCGCGCACCAGATCGAACTGGGCATGTGCCCGGTGAACGCGATCCGTGTCGCCTATACGGGCGAGTTGGGGTGGGAATTGCATCACCCGATTGAGATGCAGAATTACCTATTCGATCTGCTGGAAAAGGCGGGTGAAAAGCATGGGATGAAACTGGTGGGCGCGCGCGCGCAAAATTGGCTGCGGCAAGAGAAATCCTATCGCGCGTTTGGCACCGAATTGGGCCGCGATGCGACCCCGGTCGAGGCTGATCTGCCGCGCTTTATCGACATGGGCAAGGACTTCTATGGCAAGGATGCGATGGTCGCCAAGGGCATGCGTTCCAAATGCTGCACGCTGCTGATTGACGGGCCGGATGATGCTGACCCATGGGGGCGCGAGGCGCTGTATGTTGATGGCAAACGGGTTGGGCGCCTCACATCCGGCGGCTATTCGGTGGCTTTCGAGAAATCCATTGGCATGGGCTATCTGCCCCCTGATCTGGCCGTTGTCGGCACCAGGGTGCAGGTCAAAATGCTTGATCAGTTATGGGATGCCGAAGTCGTCCAAGACAGTCCCTATGATCCCAAAAACGAAACGATCCGCAAGGACGGTTAGGTAAAGCGTGCAGGGGAAAGTTCCGCGACCATATCAGGCTCAAGCGCGGGCTGTGCCCCGCTGATTACGTCCGCCAAAAGCTGGCTTGCGCCGGGTGCTGATTGCATCCCATAGCCGCCTTGCCCGGCGCACCAGATGAACTGCGCATCCTCAGGCGATGGGCCCAGCACCAGTTGCCGATCTGGCGCAAACGTGCGCAGGCCCGCCCATGATGACAGCAGTCGTGTGACGGGTTCGGTCACGTGTTCTTCGTAGCGCGCAAAGCCTTCGGCCAGCACCATATCGTCGGCGAATGCGTCATGCGGCGTCATGAGGTCTTCGTCCGCAGGCGAGACGATCAAAGCGCCCGCATCCGGTTTCGCATACCATGTTTCACCGGGTCCAAAGATCATTGGCCAATCGCTTACGTCATGACCGCCCGGTGCCGGAATGCGCCCCATTGAACGGCGCAGTGGCGTGAACCCAAGCGGCGTAATCCCGGCAAGTTCGGCGATTTGGTCAACCCAAGCCCCGGCGGCGTTCACAATCACACGGGCCTCATAAGTGTCTTTGGACATGACCGCCCATCCCGTTGCCGTGCGCGCGATCGCATCGACCGGGGCGTGCGTGATGATACTTGCACCGTTCGTCATTGCGGTCTTTGCAAAGCTTTGCAGCAAAAGATCGGTGTCGATATCCCATGCCTCTGGGTCATGGGCGGCGCGGGTGATGACGTCGGGGTTGAGGATCGGGAACAGCTTCAAAGCCGCCTTAGTGCCGCAATCCTCAAGCTGCATATAGTCGCGGTCGGCCTCAAAGGCCGCATCTTCGCCGTCGCGCCCAAGGAGCAGGAAACCACGCGGCCCCAGCACGCCTGCATCTTGGTGAAAGGTAAGGCTGGCCGTGTTCAGCGCGATGGTTGAGGGCTTGCCATAGTTCCGCTCATACAAAGCGGCGGAGCGGCCCGAGGCGTGATAGCCAAGCGCGCTTTCCTGTTCCAACACCGTAACGCTGCCAAGGGCCGAAAGACGCGCTGCGGCAGAAATGCCCGCGATCCCGCCACCGATGATCAGGAAATCAACCATGCTTCCTCTAGCCTGTCTGTCGCAGGCGCCGGTGTTGGGGACAAAGCGGTGATCCGCGCGTAAAGCTCATCCGTCATCTTGAAATCTGCAGCGGCAAGCGAAGGGCGCAATTGTTCCACATTGCGCGCCGACAGGATCGGACAAAGGCCAGCGGGATTGTGCAGTATCCAAGCGACCGCGAGTGTTGCGGCATCCGTGCCAACCTCGGCTGCAATCCGCGCCAGACCTTCTGCCGCGTTATGCATGAAATCTTGTGCATAGCGCGCGGTGTAGCGCGCGTCATCGACCAGTCGCCCCGCGCCGCCAGCCGCGTATTTCCCTGTAAGCAACCCGCCCCCAAGCGGTGAATAGGGCACGACACAAATGTCCTGATCCAGCGCCATGGGGATCAGTTCAACCTCGGCCTGACGCTTTACAAGGTTATACATCGGCTGGATTACATCGATGCGGGTCCCAAGCGAGACCGCCACGCTTTGCGCCTTCATCACCTGCCAGGCAGCGTAGTTGGACACGCCGATATAGCGGATAGCCCCGGTTTGTTGCAGTTCAACAAGTGTACTGAAGGTTTCTTCAAGCGGCGTGTCATCATCAAAGCGATGCATATAAAGCTGATCGACATAATCAAGGCCAAGCTGACTGCGCGATCTGTCCCATTGGGCCATGATATTCTTGCGCCCGGCACCGCCCATATAGCTGACTTTGGTTGCCACAAAAACCGCATCGTGCTCTGCCGCGACCATCGGGCCAAGCAACTGCTCAGACGCCCCGTCGGTATAACCCACAGCGGTATCAAAATGCGTGATCCCAGCTGCTCGGCAGGCGTCATACAGCGCGCGGCTTGCCTTGGTGTCGGCAGTGCCGCCAAATTGCATCGTGCCAAAGGACAGGCGGGATACGGGGGTGCTGTCGGGCAGGGTGAGTTGGGTCATGGCAATACAGTGCCACGGGTTAGCGAGAAGAAAAAGACCCGCCACACTGGGCGGGCCTTTTCGTCAATTTTCATCGCGAATTTAGGACGGAATGTCGCCAGTCAGACCTTCAACATAGAAGTTCATCCCAGCCAGCGTACCATCATCAGCGGTTTCACCTTCTGCGAGGAACGGTGTGCCATCCTGCTTGTTGAGTGGGCCTGTGAAGGCGTGGTATTCGCCAGTACGCAGACGCTCGATCATGTCCTCGGCTGAGGCTTTCACATCAGCGGGAACCGCATCTGTGATCTCACCGATAGCGACCATGCCCGGACCAATGCCGTCCCAAGTGTCCATGCTTTCCCAAGTGCCATCCATCACCGCTTGGGTGCGGGCGATGTAGTAGGGTGCCCAGTCATCAATGATCGAAGAGACGCGCGGGAAGGGTGCATATTCAGACATATCAGATGCCTGACCGAATGTGACAACATTGCCAGCGGCCTGCGCTGCAGCCTGTGGTGCAGTCGAATCCGTATGCTGCAAGATCACATCAGCGCCTTGATCAATCAGCACGTTGGCGGCTTCAGCTTCCTTGGCCGGGTCAAACCACGTATAGGCCCAGACGATCTTGAATTCGACATCAGGGTTCACTTCCTTGGCGTGGATATAGGCCGAGTTGATGCCGCGGATCACTTCAGGGATCGGGAATGAAGCGATGTAGCCAACGATATTGCTTTCGGTCATGTGGCCCGCAATGTGCCCCTGCACCGCGCGACCCTCATAGAAACGGGCCGAATATGTCGCCACATTGTCAGCGCGCTTGAAGCCTGTCGCGTGCTCAAACTTCACATCTGGGAACTTGCTTGCGACATTGATCGTCTGGTCCATGTAGCCAAAGGACGTGGTAAAAATCAGGTCAGCGCCTTCCAGCGCCATTTGCGTCATCACACGTTCAGCATCGGGGCCTTCGGGGACGTTTTCGACATAAACAGTCTCAACCTTCTCACCAAAGGCTTCTTCAACAGCCAAACGGCCTTTGTCATGCTCATATGTCCAGCCGCCATCGCCGATTGGGCCGACGTAGACAAAGCCGACGGTCAGTGGCTCGTGGCCATCGGCAGCAGCGCCCGTGGCCAGACCAGCAGCGACGATTGTGCTGGCCAAGATAGATTTCAAAGACATGGTATCCCCCATATTGGTCCCAGTTAAGCGCCTCAACGTGAGGCGTGAAAGATTCGCCCCAAGCTCCCGGGGGCGCGCCCTGATGACATTACCACCAGAACGACGATAGTTGCCAGATAGGGCAGCATAGAAAGGTACTCGACCGGGATCGCGACACCCGCCGCCTGTAAGTTCAGCTGCAAGGCCGTCATCCCGCCGAATAAATAGGCGCCAACCACAAGCCGCCCCGGTTTCCAACTTGCAAAGACGACGATGGCCAGCGCGATCCAGCCCGCGCCAGCGGTCATCCCTTCGGTCCATTGCGGCACGCGGACAAGGCTGATGTAGGCCCCGCCAAGCCCGGCACAGGCACCGCCAAAGAGGATCGCCATGATACGCACCCGGATCACTTTATAGCCCAGCGCATGCGCCGCTTCGTGGTTTTCGCCAACCGCGCGCAGGATCAACCCGGCGCGGCTGTATTTCAGAAAAGCCCAGACCGCGAAGGTCAGGATCAGCCCCAGATACACAATCGGATCATGCTGAAACACAATCGGCCCGATGACCGGAATATCGCCCAGCAGCGGGATATGCCAATCGGGGAACGCAGGCCCCTTGATCCCGATATAACCCTGACCCATCGCCGCCGACAGACCAAGGCCAAAAAGCGTGAGGGCAAGGCCAGTCGCGACCTGATTGGCCAGCAGATATTGGGTGAGGACCGCGAAGATCAGCGACAAGAGCGCACCGCCCACAGCCGCCCCGGCAAAGCCGAGCCAAGCCGAGTCCGTGCCTGTCGCAACGATGAAGCCAGAGGCCGCGCCGACAATCATCATCCCCTCAACGCCAAGGTTCAGAACACCCGCGCGCTCGACGACCAGTTCGCCAAGCCCCGCAAGCAGGATCGGGGTCGCAGCGACCATGATGGACGCGAAGAAGAGGATGGGGTTGATGGCGGAGAGGTCCATTAAGCAATCCCTCTTATTGCCAACCGCACCCGGAAATGCGTCAGCACATCCAGCGCCAGCAGGAAAAACAACAGCATCCCCTGCAACATCTGGATCGTCGCGCTGGGCAGTTGCAGGGAACTTTCCGCGATATCCCCGCCCACATAGGTCAGGGCCATGATGAACCCGGCAAGCAGGATACCGATGGGGTTCAACCGACCCAGAAAGGCGACGATGATAGCGGTGAAGCCGTAGAAGGCGTTGAAATCAATGCTGACCTGACCGGACGGGCCTGCGACCTCAAACAGTCCGGCAAGCCCGGCAAGCGCGCCGGAAATCCCCATACAAATCAGGATCATCCGGTTCGGATCGACCCCTGCAAAACGCGCCGCGCGGGGGCTTTGCCCCGACAGGCGCACTTGGAAACCAAAGATATGGCGCGACAGGGTGATGTAGGCGAAGATCACGGCGATGAAGGCAAAGACGACGCCCCAGTGCAGACCGGCACTTTCGTTGATCCAGCTTGTGGCGCTGGGGTATTGGGCCAGATTGCGGCTCCCCGGAAAGCCCATGCCTTCGGGGTTTTTCAACAGGCCCAAGGACATGCTGGAAAGCAGAAACTCGGCCACATAGACCAGCATCAGGCTTACAAGGATTTCATTCGCGCCAAATTTCACACGCAAAACGCCGGGGATCATGGCCCATGCCCAACCGCCCAATGCGCCTGCGAGCACCATCAGCGGGAAAATATAGACGGCCTCAAGCGGATAAAATGCAAGGCCAACGCCCGCGCCACACAAGGCTCCGATGATGTATTGCCCTTCGGCCCCGATATTCCAAACACCGGCCCGGAAGCCGAAGGATAAGCCGATGGCAATCAAAACCAAAGGCGCGCCCTTAATCAAAAGCTGCGGGCGATAATACCACGCAAATTCCGAAAACAGCGGGTCCAGAAAGATCGTGCGGATCACCTCAAACGGGTTTTTGCCCAGAAATGCAAAGAGTACCCCGCCCACAACCATCGTCAGCACAACAGCCAGCACCGGTGTTGCAAAAGTCCAAGCCCGACTAGGTGCTGCACGTTTCTCAAAGGTGATCACGCCCTTGTCCTCGCTGTGTTCAAAATACTCCCGCCGGAGGCATCCGCACCCTCAAACATGCGCCACCTCCAGATCATGGGCTCCACCCAGCATCAGGCCAATCTCTTCGACGGTCAGACCTTGTGCCGGGCGCGGTGCGGTCAGTTGACCGTCATTCAAAGCAGCAAAGGAATCTGAGATTTCCATCAACTCATCCAAGTCCTGTGAGATGCAAATCACCGCAACCCCTTTGGCTGCCAGATCAAGCAGGGCCTGCCGGATCGCCGCCGCCGCTGCAGCATCCACGCCCCATGTCGGCTGGTTCACGACCAGTACATCCGGGTCTTGCAACACCTCGCGCCCGATCACAAATTTCTGCAGGTTTCCGCCTGACAAAGACCGGGCCATATTGTCGGCACCCGGCGTGCGCACATCGAAGGTATTGATGACATCATCAGCAAAGCGCTTGGCCTTGCTCCAATTCAAAAACCCCTTCTTTGCCAGTTCTTTACGGGTTGTACCCGTCAGGATCGCATTCTCTGTCAGGCTCATATCCGGGGCGGCAGCGTGACCCATCCGTTCCTCGGGGGCGGCCAGCAATCCAAGCCCGCGCCGGGTGTTTACGCCCGTGCGGCTGATGTCCTCTCCGCGCAGCCAAATCATGCCAGTCTCAGTTGCCATTTCCCCCGACAATGCTGCGACCAGTTCATCCTGCCCGTTCCCGGCCACGCCACCGATACCCAGCACATCGCCAGCCCTGACCGACAGATGAATGTTCTTCAAAGCGGTGCCAAACCGATGTGGCGCTTTCGCGGACAATCCCCGTAATTCAAGCAGCACGTCGCCTTCTGCCTTTACCCCTTTATCAGGCACATGCAGCACCTGACCCACCATCAATTCGGCCATGTCACGGGCAGAGGTTTCGCGCGGGTCACAAGTCGCGACAACCTCGCCCATCCGCAGGATTGTCGCGTTCTCACACAAGGCGCGAATTTCTTCGAGCTTGTGCGAAATGTACAAGATCGCCGTGCCCTCTGCTGACAGCTTGCGCAGGGTTTCGAAGAGTATCTCGACCTCCTGCGGTGTCAAAACGCTTGTCGGCTCATCCATGATCAAAAGTTTGGGGTCTTGCAGCAGGCAACGAATGATCTCAACACGCTGGCGCTCTCCTGCTGACAGATCACCGACCACCCGGTCGGGATCAAGCGGCAGGCCATATTTCTGCGACACCTCGCGCACCTGCGCTGCAATGGTGCGCTGGGGCGGTGGGTTCTCCATACCAAGCGCGATATTTTCGGCGACGTTCAACGCGTCAAACAACGAAAAATGCTGGAACACCATGGCGACACCGGCCGCCCGTGCAACGCGCGGCTCGGCCGGGGCGAAGGCCGCGCCTTCAAGCGTCATCTGCCCCGCATCCGGCTTGACTAACCCGTAGATGGTTTTGACAAGGGTCGACTTGCCCGCCCCATTCTCGCCCAGCAACGCATGGATTTCGCCGCGCTTGATATCAAACGACACATCCTTGTTGGCGACCACGCCCGGATAGGCCTTGGTCAGCCCGTTCAATGTCAGCAGCGACTCAGTCATCCCGTCCCCTTATCCCGGGCGCGATCAAACCCACTGATCAGGGCCGTGGCAACCCCGATTGCGATGGCTTGCGGGTGTTTCCCCAGCGCCGGATTACCAATCGGGCATGCAATGCGTGCAATCTGTTCAGGCGCATGCCCAAGGGTTGCAAGGCGCTTTTGAAAGCGCGCCCATTTTGTGGCGGACCCGATCAACCCAATCGACCCGAATTGACACCGCAAAAGTGCATCGCACAGGCCAAGATCAATGTTGTGGCTGTAGGTCATGATCAGGTGATCCGCAGTCGGATGCGCATGGTCCACAACCCGTATCGGGTCGGAGGCCACTAAGGGGGTTACGCCTGCGGGCAATGCCTTAGGCATCCGCGCGGCTTCGGTATCAACCAGCGTGATCTCACGGTCGTCAAACGGTGCAATGATACCCATAACCGCGCGGCCCACATGCCCTGCCCCCCAGATCCAAAGGGGTGGTGCGGACGGCACAACCTCTTTTGTGCCAAGTTGAAAATCCAACACGACGGTTCCACCGCAACACTGCCCCAAGTTTGGGCCAAGTGGAAAGGTCTGGTTGTGCCGCATTTTGCCTGAACCCAGCATTGTCCGCGCGATGGCGATGGCTTCCCACTCCAAAGCGCCTCCGCCTATGGTTCCGGCGATACGGTCAGCAAAGACCTGCATAACCGTCCCCGCATCCCGCGGCGCAGATCCTTGGGTGCGCAGCACGGTGACAGTGATCACAGTGCTCACTTTTTCACCCGGTTTACCGCTGCCAAGACCCTTTCGGCTGTAGCCGGCGCATCCAACGCGGGATAGCGGGTTCCGCAGCCTGATACCGCATGGGACAAAGCCAGATGCGCCGATATTCCCAGCATAAAGGGCGGCTCACCCACAGCCTTTGAACGATAGATCGTCTGCGCCGGATTTGGCGCATCCCAAAGGGCCACATTGAACACATCCGGGCGATCCGAACAGGCTGGGATCTTGTAGGTCGCAGGCGCGTGAGTGCGCAGGCGGCCACTGTCATCCCAAACCAGTTCCTCGGTCGTCAGCCATCCGGCCCCTTGGACGTATCCACCCTCAATCTGACCGATATCCAAAGCAGGGTTCAGCGAGGCCCCAGCGTCATGCAGAATATCCGTGCGCAAGATGCGGTTTTCACCTGTCAACGTATCAATGACAACCTCGGTCACAGCGCATCCTTGGGCGAAGTAAAAGAAGGGCCTGCCCTGACCGGTGAGGCGGTTCCACTCCAGATCAGGTGTCTTGTAGAAACCAGTCGCAGATAAGCTCACACGATTTTCATATGCGATCTTCGCGGCCTCTGAAAAACTGATCTGATCTGCACCGACGTACACCTGACCATCCGCAAACGTCACGGCTTCAACTCCGAATTTCACTTTCAAACAATCGGCAATTCGCTCTCTGATCTCGTCACAGGCCGCAGCCACGGCCATCCCGTTTAGATCGGTCCCGGATGAGGCCGCCGTCGCCGAGGTGTTCGGCACTTTGCCCGTATCCGTCGCCGTAATCTTCACGGCCGCCACATCAACACCAAAGCGGGACGCCGCCACTTGCGCGACCTTCTGGAACAAGCCTTGCCCCATCTCGGTCCCGCCATGGTTCATATGGATCGACCCATCTTGGTACACATGCACCAAAGCCCCGGCCTGATTAAGGTGGGTCAGGGTAAATGAAATCCCGAACTTAACGGGGCTGAAGGCAATCCCCTTCTTTAAAATCGGGTTCTCCGCATTCCACGCTGCCACCGCATCACGACGAGCCGCATAGTCCGACGTCACCAACAACGCCTCGGTCATCTCGTGCAGAATAAAGTCCGTGACCGGCATCCCATAAGGCGTCTCATGCACGCCTGCCTGCGGAGAATGGACCGCACCAAACCGCACCCCACGCCCATGTCTCTTTGGTTTCGAAATATCCTCGGGGGGGGCCGCAGGCCGGGGGGCAGACAGCCCCCCTCTGTCCATCGCAGCATAGTAATTCCGCTGGCGTACCGCGACAGGGTCCAGACCCAAATCATGGGCGACAGCATCCATGATCCGTTCAATGCCCAACAC
>CAYPVL010000038.1:0-252 GCA_964414165.1 uncultured Cognatiyoonia sp. | reverse complement strand
GACGTGATCCGCGCGGCAGGGAGGTGATAAGCATTATCCGCATGCAACATCGCGCGATCCGCCACGGGTAGCGACAGGTCCTGCGCCCAGCCGCAGCGGGTGGCTTGGACGAAATCAACGCCCATCAAAGCGCCGTCCGCATCAAACCCCACATCATAATCAATCCGAAAATCATGCCGCTTGCCCGTGATCATCATATCATCATCACGGTCATAGCGCATCTTGCAGGGGCGGCCCGTCGCGCGCGCCGCA
>CAYPVL010000037.1:0-30535 GCA_964414165.1 uncultured Cognatiyoonia sp. | reverse complement strand
AGAAGGCCGTCTTCTGGCTGACGCGGGCCGCCTGCTGCATGGAGTGGGTGACGATGACCACTGCGTAGTTCTGGCGCAACTCATCAATCAATTCCTCGACCTGTGCGGTCGCAATCGGGTCCAGCGCCGAACACGGCTCATCCATCAACAACACTTCGGGTTCGGTCGCCACAGCCCGCGCAATACAAAGCCGTTGCTGCTGCCCACCCGATAGCCCGGTGCCCGGTGCATCAAGCCGGTCCTTCACCTCGTCCCAGATCGCCCCGCGCCGCAGGGCACGTTCAACGATTTCGTCCAAATCCGCCTTGTTGCGCGCCAGCCCGTGGATTTTGGGGCCGTAGGCCACGTTGTCATAGATTGATTTGGGGAACGGATTTGGTTTCTGAAATACCATCCCGACCTTAGCCCGCAGCTGTACCGGATCAACGCGCGGATCATAGATGTCTTCACCGTCGATCAGGATATCCCCTTCGACCCGGCAAATATCGATCGTGTCATTCATCCGATTAATACAGCGCAGAAACGTGGATTTCCCGCAACCAGACGGTCCGATGAAGGCGGTTACGGTGTTGGCCTCGATCTCGACGTTGACGTCTTTGATCGCGTGGTTGTCAGCGTAGTAGACCTGCACGTTTTTAGCACTGATCTTGGCGTCTTTTGTCGTGCTCATGGCAGGCTCCGATTGGGATGTGTCTTTCATTTGTCTATACTCCTACCAGCGCCGTTCGAATTTGCGGCGCAGGAAGATGGCGATGGCGTTCATCACCAATAGGAACACCAGCAGCGCGATGATGGCACCTGATGCCCGTTCCACAAAGCCCGGATCGGCCCGCTGTGTCCAATTATAGACCTGTACGGGCAGCGCTGTCGCCGCTTCGCCGAACAGCCCCGCATTTTCGCTATAGGCTGCCGGGTATTCGCGCACAAAGGCCACCATGCCGATCAAAAGCAGCGGTGCTGTTTCGCCCAAAGCCTGCGCCAGCCCGATGATCGTTCCGGTCAGGATGCCGGGCGCGGCAAGTGGCAAGACGTGGTGGAAGACTGACTGCATCTTTGAGGCCCCGACCCCAAGGGCTGCATCCCGGATGGATGGCGGCACGGATTTCAGCGCTGCGCGGGTCGAGATAATGATTGTCGGCAGCGTCATCAACGTCAGCACCAGCCCGCCCACAAGAGGAGAGGATTGGTTGAGCGCCATGAAGTTGATAAAGATCGCAAGGCCCAAGATCCCGTAGACGATGGAGGGCACGGCGGCAAGGTTTGAGATATTCACCTCGATCAGGTCGGTCCAACGGTTTTTCGGGGCGAATTCTTCGAGGTAGATGGATGCGGCGACACCGATGGGCAGTGCCAAGAATAGCACGATAATCATCATGTAAAGCGAACCAAGGAACGCGACGCCAAGCCCTGCCGCTTCGGGGCGTTGGTCGGATGCATCGGGCATCGTCAGGAAGCCCCAGTTAAAGCCGGTGTTGATGATTCCAGCCTCGCGCAGCGCTTCGGCCAGTTGTAGTTCTTCGGGCGAGGTATTTCCATCCAAAGCCGCGCTTTCCATCGTGACGCGCCCCTTGAAGAACCCGTCGATGCGTCCATTGGCCAGCAGTGTGACCTCAACCGAACCACCAATCAATGTTGGATCGGCCAGCACCATGTTACGCAAGGTCGCTGCGGCCTCTTTTGAGAGCATGTCGCCGACATCTTTGTCCGACAGCGTGGTTTCAATCCCCTCAGCAGCGATGGTTTCCAGCATGGCCGTGCGCAAAACCTTTGCATAGCCCAGCGTCGTGACCTTTTTCATCACGTCGATATCGCGCACGCCGGATTTATCCAGTTTATCTTCGGGCAAGGCCACTTCGATGTTGATGAAGGTCTGCTTATAGGCAGACAGCCCGTTTCCAAGCACAGACACGATCAGCACGAATAGCGCGGTCAATGCAATGCAGATCGCGGTCAGCCCGTAGGCTTTGAACCGTGCCTCCGCGGCGTTGCGTTTCTTGGTCCGTGCGTCGACAGACAGCAGCGACGTCTTCTTGGGCGCATGTTCGATGGGCATATCGGTCATTCGTACTGCTCCCGGTATTTGCGCACGATATAAAGGGCGAAGACGTTGAGGCCCAAAGTAATCACGAACAGCGTGAGCCCAAGTGCGAAGGCGACCAGCGTTTCGGGAGAGGCAAAATCTGTGTCGCCAGTCAGCTGGCTGACGATTTTCACAGTGACCGTTGTCATTGCCTCAAACGGGTTGAGCGATAGCCGTGCTGCGGCCCCTGCTCCCAGTACCACGATCATCGTCTCTCCAATCGCGCGGGATGCGGCCAGCAGTATCGCCCCCACGATCCCCGGAAGCGCTGCGGGGACGACGACTTGGCGGATGGTTTCGGATTTTGTGGCACCCAAGCCCAGTGACCCATCGCGCATGGCTTGGGGCACAGCGTTGATAATGTCGTCCGAGAGTGAGGACACGAAGGGGATCAACATGATCCCCATGACCAGCCCCGCGGTCATCACCGATGACGCGGAGTCCCCAAAACCCATGGGCGAGGCGAAGTAGTCGCGCAGCATGGGGCCGACGGTGATCAGGGCGAAAAGCCCGTAGACGATTGTCGGGATACCGGCGAGGATTTCGATCAGCGGCTTTGCAACAGATCGCATGCGTGGCCCGGCGTATTCCGACAGGTAAATCGCCGCGAACAACCCGATGGGCACTGCAAACAGCAGCGCGATAAAGCTGATGTAAAGCGTGCCCCAGATCAGCGGGATGATCCCAAGGTCAGAGTTGCCGCGGAAGTTTGGTGACCATGTGGTCGAGAAGAAGAAATCGCGCCAGTCGTATTGGCTGAAGAAATTGCGCGTCTCGAACAGCATCGAAAAAACGATGCCGATGGTGGTCAGGATCGCGACGGTGGATGCAAAGATCAGCAGTGACAGGATCCAGCGTTCAGACGCGGTGCGCGCCCGGAAATCCTTGGAAATCCGCATGAGTGACATCACAAGGCCGGTCACGGCCAGCCCGATGGTCACGATATAGAATAATGTCGGAGAACCTTCGCCGCTTGACCAAATTCGCGCGGCCAACGCCCAGACAAGGATCACCGCCAGCGGCGGTACAGCGGTGCTAAGGGCTGTGTTCAGTGCGTGTTGTTTGGGAAGCGAATTGAGCGTGCGCATATCGCCGCCCGCCACGGACATCGCCCGGTTTTTGGCCATAAACCACCCGGCAATCGCAAGCGCGAAGATGACAAACAGCGGTGTCGACAGCGGGACCATGGCAGCAATCCAGAAAGTAAGGGGTGGTGTGGAGCGCGTGCCCCACACCAAGTTCGTTTAGTTCGAAATTGTCACTTCGTCAGCAACGATATCCTGTACGTCGGCCAGTTCCGGGTCGGATACAAGACCGTATTCCGCCAAAGGCCCGTCTTCGCCCGCCATATCGTCAGAGACGAAGAATTCAGCAAATTCTTTCACACCCGGAATGACGCCGATATGCGCCTTCTTAATGTAGAAATAAAGCGGGCGGGACACGGGGTATTCTGCAGCGGCGATAGATTCAGTTGTTGGCACAACACCGTTCATCGTTGCGACCTGCAGCTTGTCCGTGTTGTTTTCATAGAAAGCCAATCCAAAGACGCCGATGCCGTTGCTATCAGCCGCAATGCGGGCCAGCGTTTCAGTGTAGTCACCGTCGATGTCAACCGAACGGCCATCCGTGCGGATCGCCATGCATTTACCTTCCGCTGTGTCGTGATCAACGCCTGCGTCCTGCATCGCTTGCAGATAACCGCCCTCTTCACAGCCAGCCAGAATAACCTTCTCTTCAAACACTTCACGGGTGCCGTGCTTGGTGCCGGGGATGAAGGCTTGGATTGGCTGTGCCGGGAATTCTGGGTTCACTTGGTCCCATGTTTCCAACGTGTTGGGGACCAATTCGCCGTCGATGAAGTGCTCGGCCGCCAGTGCTTTGTACCAATCTTCGGGTGTAAAGGCGAAACCATTGCCGTTGATGTCGGATGCAAAGACGATGCCGTCATAGCCGATGCGGACTTCGATAATGTCTGTCACGCCTGCTTCGGCACAGGCCGCGATCTCACGCTCGCGCATTTGACGAGAGGCGTTGGCGATGTCGATTGTATTCTCGCCGATGCCTTCACAGAAACGCTTGAGGCCAGCGGATGAGCCACCTGATTCCACAACCGGTGTTGGGAAATCAAAGTTCTCACCGAACGACTCAGCCACGATGGCCGCATAGGGTAGCACGGTCGAGGACCCGGCAACCTGCACATTGTCGCGCGCGGCGGCGGCAGTGGCGGAAATAGCGGTGATCGCCAATGTGGTGGCAGTCTTTTTCATGATCGACATATGTGAAACTCCTGTCTGTCAGTCATGGGCAACGCGCGAACCACGCTGCCGCTGGGGGCCTTCTGCCCGCCGGTAACAAAGCTTTTGTGACATTTATGTAAAAGTTTTATGACAGGTCCAATTTTTCGTCTGACCGCAACATATTGAGTTAGGCAATGCGCCGGCCATCCCTATGTTGTTGCGCAGCGTTTCAACACGTTGGCAATAACACTGACACCGTTGTGCCAGCGCCAACCTCGCTTGTGATATCCAGCCGCCCCCGGTGCCGGTTGATGATGTGTTTCACAATCGCCAAACCAAGCCCCGTGCCCCCCACTTCGCGCGAACGGTGGCTGTCGATCCGGTAGAACCGTTCGGTCAGACGCGGGATGTGATGGGATGCGATCCCCTGCCCTTGGTCTGTCACACGCACGCGCAGCCCTTCACCGCGCAGACGCGCATCCTTTGCCGGGGCATCAAGGGTGACAAGAACCTCGCCCCCGTTGGCCCCATATTTCACAGCATTTTCAATCAGATTTCCAAACACCTGCCGTAGCTCTTCGGGTGCGGCGGGCACAGGTTGGCCGCCGCTGTCGTCTTTGATGCGCACGCTGGCACCTGCACTGGCAAGAACGGGTTCAAGTTCCAAAACGGTGCGCGACACCACATCGGCCACGACGACCCGCGCCACAGGGCGCACGCGTTCATTGGCCTCGACCCGGCTTAGGGACAGCAGATCATCCACAAGGCGGCTCATGCGGTTTGCCTCACGCTCCATGATCGCAAGAAAGCGGGTGCGGGCATCCGCATCATCGCGGGCCGCGCCGCCCAGCGTTTCAATAAACCCCTGCAGGGCCGTGAGTGGCGTGCGCAACTCGTGGCTGACATTGGCGACAAAATCCCGGCGAAATTGCCCAATATCTTCGGCTGCCGTGCGATCTTTGAATGTGAGGACGGTTGCATCCATACCTGCGGTGGCAATCTGCACATCATAAAAGGTATCGCGCCCTGTTTCGCGCCCAAGATACGTTCCGGTCTTGGGATCACCCGTGGCAAGAACCATTTCGATTTTTTCCAGCAACGACGGCTGACGCAACGCTGTAATATAATGCCGCCCAATGACATGATGGCCCAGCAACGCCTTGAGCGGTGCATTCGCAGCCACCACCGTTCCTGCCCCGTCAATAACAAGAACCGGCATCGGCAAAGCCGCGATAACATCTGATACGGGGGCTTTTATCACGGGTCTTGGATCCAAATGCGTGTCCTGACGTCAATAACGCGCCGGCTTTCTTAACGCTATGTGATTTTTTTCGTGCAAACTTTGCCGTGTTTCTGTTTTGTAATCGAATACATTCGAATCGTTCGACCATCAGATCAGTTTTTGGGGAGAGGCACCGTGAACAGCCATTCAGCCGCCGTTATTGCGTCAACGGCATGACGATTGATGGCTCAGATTCTTCCCCCAAGGGCACTGCACCGACGCTTGTCGTGGGTGATATGAAAACATGGGTCCGCGAAGGCCGGGACTTGCCAACGGTAGATGGCTACCACTTCATTGATATTTCACAGCTGACACCCGCATTTATGCGCAAGCTTGCGCCGGACATTGTTTTATCGGCGCTGGTGGGCTCCAACTTTGACGCCGTTGAGATCGCACGCAAGCTGGGGCAGATGGATTTCGCGGGGTTTTACCGGGTCATTACCCAGAACGTGCCGGATCTTGATCTGGTCATCGCAGAGGTGCGCAATATCGCCCCCCTTCTTGATGTGGATGTTATTGATCTAAAGGATATTTTTCCCGAAGCTTAATCAATTTTGGTCAGCCCGTCCCGAAACCGCGCAGCGTTTTCCTGATAGTTCAGCGCCGAAGCACGCAAGCCGTTGATTGCCCCCGCATCCAATGTGCGCACGACTTTGCCGGGCATCCCCACCACAAGGCTGCCATCTGGAATCGTTTTCCCTTCAGGGATCAGCGCCCCTGCCCCGATCAGGCAATTCTCACCAATCACAGCCCCGTTCAGCACCGTCGCCCCCATCCCGATCAGGCTGTTGTTCCCAATGGTGCAGCCATGCAGCATCGCCTTGTGGCCAATGGTACAGCCCGCGCCGATCACCAGCGGAAAGCCCATATCGGTGTGCAGCACGCAGTTTTCCTGAATATTGCTACCAATCCCAAGGTCGATCACTTCATTGTCGCCGCGCAAAGTACTGTTAAACCACACAGAACTTTTGGCGCGTAAAATGATCTTGCCGATGATATGACAGCCCGGCGCGACCCAGGCACTTGGATCAACGTCGGGTTTATGTTCATCCAACGCATATAGCATCAGCGTTCTTCAAACTGCTGTTGCAACATCCGCACGTGATCCATGAGGCCCGGCTGTTGCGAGGCGCGCAGGCGTTCGGCTGAGATAATCGTTTTGAGACGATCCTCGGTCGCGTCCAGATCATCGTTGATCAGCACGTAATCATAACTGTCCCAATGGCTGATTTCATCCCATGACTTTTGCATTCGCGCCTCGATCACGTCAGCTGCGTCCTGACCACGCCCGACAAGCCGGCGGTGCAGTTCTGAAATTGAGGGTGGAAGGATGAAAATCGACAACACGTGATCTTTCAAATCAGAGGTCGCAATTTGCTGCGCGCCTTGCCAGTCGATATCAAACAGCACGTCACGCCCCTGATCAATGGCCGCCTGAACAGGCGCTTTTGGCGATCCGTAATAATTCCCGAACACCCGGGCATGTTCCAGCATTTCGCGGTCTTTTACTTGGCGCTGAAAGTCTTCATCCGAAACAAAGTAGTAGTGCTTGCCGTCCACTTCGCCTTCGCGCGCAGTGCGCGTCGTTGCCGAGACTGAAAACTGCAGACTTTCGTCCCAGTCCCGCAAACGGCCCGTCAGCGTTGTCTTTCCCGCCCCCGAAGGCGATGAAAGTACAATCAAAAGTCCACGTCGCGTCATGGCCTACTCCACATTCTGAATTTGTTCGCGCATCTGGTCGATGACCGCTTTGAGGTCCAGCCCAATTGCCGTCAGCGCGGCGTTTTGGGATTTGGAGCAAAGCGTATTCGCCTCGCGGTTAAATTCCTGTGCAAGGAAATCAAGTTTGCGCCCCATAGGCCGCTTATCGGCGATCATCGCGTGCCCAGCAGCGATATGGGCGCGCAACCGGTCAAGTTCTTCGGTGACATCCTGCTTGACGGCCAGCAGGGCAAGTTCTTGGGCAAGCCGGTCTTCTTCGACCTCTGCCACCACGCGCGCAACAGAGGCGCGGAAGGCTGCGGCGCTGGCATCTTTGCGCGCAGCGACCGCATCAGAGGCAGCGGCGACCAGCTTTGCAATCTCGGCAAGCTGTCCTTGCAGCACAGCCTTCAGCGCGTCCCCTTCTTTGGTGCGCATGTCGATAAAATCACGGATCAATCCCGGAATGTCGCCTTTGAGCGCGTCCAGCAGCGCCGTTTCATCACCGGTTTGTCCGCCTTGGGTCACAACGCCGCGCTGGGCAAGCACATCTGCCGCCGTCGGTTGGCCCAACGTGACGCCCATCGCGAACGCCCGGTCCTGCACCTGATCAAGGGCGGCAAGCACGCGGTCAAGCTGGGCTTCATCGACGTTTAATCCTTGCGATGTTTCTTCGCGTTGCAGCCGCAAAGACACGGTGACATTGCCCCGCGTAAGTGCGGCCTTTAACTGGCTGCGCAGCGCGGTTTCCAACCCATCAAACCCATCGGGCAGGCGCAGGCGCAGATCAAAGCCGCGCGCATTCACCCCCCGCATTTCCCACATCCAACCAGCCCCATCAGCGGCGCCGGTCTTGCTGGCATAAGCGGTCATCGAATGGATCATGGGCAGCGGCCTTCTTTGGTGTGGGTGCACCTAAGGCAAAAGTCGCCAGAAGGGCAAGGAAAAGCCGGCACGCGTTAACCCATTAAGAGTTTCTTAAGTGATATGAACAAGCCGTTAAGGCAAAGTATCACCAAGCCTGATTCCGAACGTGAAAGGATCACCCGATGTTTATGAATGATACACCTTGCGCCGACATATCTTCCCTGAAAGGCGCGATCCTGCCACCTGAAGGACTGGATATTCTGCGATCTGTCGAACATGACTGGCGCCGGATGAGCGGCAATGCCGCACGCCCCGCTGTGCTTGGCCCTGATCCGTTCCGCATGGATCTAGCGTTGCCCCATACGTTCATCCTGCAACGTACCGCCCCCGGTGCTGCGCGCGTGCGCGTCGCAGGTCAGAAGTTGCATGACATGGTCCAGCTTGATCCGCGCGGCATGTCTTTTGGCGTGTTCTTTTCAGAAGGCGCGCGCGAAACAGTGTTGGAGCTGGTCGAAACCGCCCTGACCCTGCCTGCCATTATCCGCATCCCCTTGCACAGCCCCCGTGGCTTTGGGCGCAAGCCGCACCGGGCCGAGGCCCTTTTGCTGCCTTTGCGCGATGCCCAAGGCGGCTTAAGCCGCTTGATGGGTGTGATTGTCAGTGAAAGACCGCTGCGCATGAAGGCGCTGCACTGGGATATCGATCCAAGCCGGTCGTTGCATTGTGATCAGCTAGAAGGGGCTTTCCCTGATCGGCGTCAGGGGCCGCGGACAACTGCGCCAACGGGACTACGTTTGGTGGTTGATAACGCAGGGGTGCTTGAGACGGGGTAGTTTTTTCGGTTGCTCTGTTTATTGTATCTGATCAGTGCGGAGCGCGTTTTGCGCGTGCGGCGGGGATATTTCAAAACCAAAGATGTATTGGGGCGCGCGTATGTGAGGGTGGGCCTTCCCCTTGGCTTGGGGAAGGCCCTTTTTGGTGTTTAGCTTGCTTTTGCGGCGTCAAGGTGGCGACGGCGGGCTGACAGCTCTTCGCTGACAAGGAAGGCAAGTTCGAGTGACTGGCTTGCGTTCAAGCGTGGATCGCAGGCGGTGTGGTAGCGATCTGACAAGTCTTCGTCCGTTACGGCGCGCACACCGCCGGTGCATTCGGTCACATCTTTGCCCGTCATCTCAAAGTGGACGCCACCCGGTACTGTGCCTTCGGCGTTATGAACGGCGAAGAATTCCTTCACTTCGCGCAGAACGGAATCGAAGGGCCGCGTCTTGTAACCTGTTGACGATTTGATCGTGTTCCCGTGCATTGCATCACATGTCCAGACGACGTTTGCGCCCTCTTCCTGCACCGCTTTCACGAGGCGTGGCAGGTGTTCACCAACAGAACCCGCGCCAAAGCGCGCGATCAGTGTCAGGCGGCCTGCCTCGTTTTCGGGGTTCAAGGACGCCATCAACGCTTTTAGGTGCCCCGACGTCATTGATGGTCCGCATTTCAAACCAATCGGGTTCAACACGCCTTTGCAAAACTCAACATGCGCCCCTTCGGGCTGGCGGGTGCGATCCCCGATCCAAATCATGTGCCCGGACCATCCGGCAAAGCGCCTCTTCGTATTCCAAAAGCAAAGCTTCGTGGCTGGTGTAAAAATCAACCGTCTGCAATTCGTGCAATGTGTCTGAGGACAGGCCCGCTGCATGCATGAAATCAAGCGTATCGCCGATGCGTTCGGCCATTTCGCTGTATTTCTTGACCTCATTGGCGTCTGTGAATCCAAGCGTCCACTGGTGGACCTTGCGCACGTCCGCATACCCCCCTGTCGCAAAGGCGCGCAGTAGGTTCAGCGTGGCGGCAGCTTGCAAGTAGGCTTGTTCCATCCGTTTGGGATCTGGGATGCGCGCATCGGAGGTGAAGTCAAACCCGTTGATGATATCACCACGGTAACTGGGCAATTCAACGCCATCGACAGTTTCCGTCGGGGCAGAGCGTGGCTTGGCCATCTGCCCGGCCATACGGCCCACTTTGACCACAGGCACCTTGGCCCCGTAGGTCAGAACCATCGCCATTTGCAGCATCACTTTAAACGTGTCGCGGATCGTGTCGGCGTTGAATTCTTCAAAGCTTTCGGCGCAATCACCGCCTTGCAGCAAAAACGCCTCGCCCTTGCTGACCTTGGCCAAATGATCCTTCAGGGTGCGTGCTTCACCTGCAAAAACAAGGGGCGGATAGCTGGCAAGACGCGCCTCAGCCGCGGCCAGGGCCGATGCGTCGGTATACTCAGGCATCTGAACCCGGGGCTTGTTGCGCCAGTCAGATTTTTGCCAGTCAGTCATTGTCTTGCTCCGTTTTGGAAAAGGGTTCGTTGTATCAGAGGTTTCGTATACAGAAGCCATGGCGCTGGGCCAATGGCAAATCGCACGTTCGCCCTGTCCATAACGCCTGCGTGCGGTGCGTGCATTCTACTTGATCCGGCGCGACAAAACGTGTTGGTTGAATCCAGCTTTGACGTGCAGGATCACAGATGACCATAGAACCCCAAACCGTTGGTGTGGACCACACCGGGAAACCGCGTCGGTTTGTGTTTGTCCTGATGCATGAATTTACGATGTTGTGCTTTTCCGCGGCCCTTGAAAGCCTGCGCATCGCCAATCGGATTTCGGGCAAAGACCTGTATGCGTGGAAAATCATTGGCGAAGGCGGCATGCGCGCTGTGTGTTCCAATGGATGCGGCTTTGAACTGGATGGCGATCTGATCGAATTGGACCGCGATGATACGGTGATGCTATGCGGTGGCTTGAACGTCGCCGAGGCGACCACAAAGAAGACCCTGAACTGGATTCGCCGCGAGGCCCGGCGCGGCGTTGTGATGGGTGGTTTATGTACCGCAGGATACGCCATGGCCCGCGCGGGCCTGCTGGATGGTAAAAGGGCGACGATCCATTGGGAAAATCAGGATAGCTTTATTGAAGAATTTGAGGATGTTGAGCTGACGAAGTCCGTCTTCGTGATCGATGGGAACCGCATCACGACCGCCGGGGGCACCGCTTCGATTGATATGATGCTTAAGATCATCGCCGATGATTTTGGTGAAGAAATGGCCAATGCGGTCGCCGATCAGCTGATCTATTCGTCGATCCGCACCGATCAGGACACACAGCGCCTGTCGATCCCAACCCGCATCGGCGTGCGCCATCCAAAACTGTCCCGTGTGATCCAGATGATGGAACAAAACATCGAAGAGCCGATCAGCCCTGCGATCCTGGCCAAAGATGTCGGGATGAGTACGCGCCAGCTAGAGCGTCTGTTCCGCCGGTATTTATCAAGAAGCCCAAAGCGTTACTACATGGAGCTTAGGCTGCAAAAGGCCCGCAACCTGTTGATGCAGACGGATATGACAGTGATCAATGTGGCCCTTGCCTGCGGCTTTGCCTCGCCGTCGCATTTTTCCAAATGCTACCGGTCACACTATGACACGACGCCCTACCGCGAACGCGGAACGCATGCGGCGCGGTTGTCGGTTTGAACGGCAAAAATTTCACTATTTCTTGACATAATCTTTACAAAACCAACCATTAAGAGCATATTAAAGGTGTTGGTGGTACCCATCGACCAGATGACTGAAATAGGAAGGTAGGCAACACATGCCCGATCCGATTGAAGTATAATCGTATAGTTTCAAAGCGCGGTGGCCTAGCCTACCGCGCTTTTTCGTGCCGCCAGACGCAGTAGAGGATAGCGCCGCTCCAATGCGGACATGAGCGTGGTTCCATAAGCTTCAGCCTGACGGGTATGAGCATAGATACGGTTGATCACATTTTTCTGCCCCTGTGCCGAGATGGTTTTGAAGCTGGCTTTTGACAGACCGTTTATCATCTCGACAATCTGATCAAGTTGTCCGTAATATTGAACGATTGATCCAATCAAATGCCCATCCACTTCAGCCAGCTGTGTCACACTACTTTTGTAAATATGCGTATGCTTTGCGTCAGTGACGTGGGGGATCATACCAGTAGGATCTGCATCAAGAGCATCATATACTTTCTGGATCGATGACTCTTTTTTATTAAAGTTTCGCAAATCCATCACATTGAACCGGATTTCAGAGTAAAGCGCCCGGATATAACGCCCACGATCCCGGTAGGTCCGCCAGAGGCTACGCACGAAACTAAGCAGGTTGGTCAGAGCAAAAATAAGCAAAGCCGCCAGCCCCGAAAAATAGGCCGGGCTTTCTTGGATGCGTGTCATGAACTCTGCTTCAAACATGCCTTATATTTTTGGAAATTTGACTTTAGGTCAACGGGTTGAATTACATCCTTCCCTTTCCCAGCCGCCCTGCTAGTCTTTCGCATCAGGATATAGCTATCCAACTAGGGAGACTACTTATGAAAAAACTAATGATGGCCACTGCGGCCACAGCAATTATGGCGTCTGGCGCAATGGCCGACGGACATAGCGAAGTCAAAATTGGCGTCATCTTGGGCTTCACAGGCCCGCTTGAATCCATCACGCCTGCGATGGGTGCTGGTGCGGAACTGGCTATGGCCGAAGTGACCGAATCCGGCATGCTGATGGACGGCATGACCGTGACCCCTGTGCGCGGCGATTCAACATGTATCGATTCCGGAGCGGCCACAGCTGCGGCTGAACGTCTGATCACATCCGACGGTGTTGCTGCGATCATGGGCGCGGATTGTTCCGGCGTGACAGGTGCCATCCTTCAAAACGTGGCGCGCGCGAACGGCGTTGTGATGATTTCACCATCTGCCACCTCTCCGGGCCTGTCTACGGCCGAAGACGACGGCCTGTTCTTCCGCACAGCCCCGTCTGATGCCCGCCAAGGCGTCATCATGACAGATATCCTGACCGACCGTGGTTTTGATAATGTCGCACTGACATACACAAACAACGACTACGGCAAGGGTTTGGCAGATGCCTTCCAGGCTGCATTCGAAGAGCGTGGCGGCACCGTCACCATTTCAGCAGCACATGAAGACGGCAAAGCCGACTATTCTGCAGAGGTCGGCGCATTGTCTGCGGCTGGCGGCGATGTGTTGGTTGTTGCGGGCTACGTTGACCAAGGTGGGTCTGGCATCATCCGCGCCGCACTTGATACGGGCGCGTTTGAAACATTCTATGTCCCAGACGGCATGGTCGGTGAAAAGCTGAACGAAAACTTCGGCGGGGAAATGAACGGATCATTCGGAGCCTATCCGGGCACTGACAATGCCGGTGCTGGCAAGTTCGTCGAACTGGCTGAAGCGGCTGGTTTTGATGGCACAGGCGCCTTTGCACCTGAAAGCTATGACGCTGCAGCACTGATCATGTTGGCGATGCAGGCGGCTGGGTCCACCGCATCCGCAGACTTCAAAGACCACGTGATGGATGTGGCCAACGCACCGGGCACCGAAATCATGCCCGGCGAATTGGGCAAAGCGCTTGAGCTGCTGAAAGCTGGCGAAGACATCGACTATGTTGGTGCCTCTGCGGTGGAACTGATCGGCCCCGGTGAATCGGCTGGCAACTACCAAGAGGTCGAATTTGCCGACGACGTCTATAGCACAATCGGCTACCGCTAAGGCGCGGCGCCAAAAAGACCATGACAGCGCGGGGCTTTCCCCGCGCTGTTTTCACACCGGGATGTGTGCGGGAGACCTCAGACGATGATCGTCGTAGAAAATCTGGTCAAAACCTTTGGCGGCTTTCATGCTGTTGACGGGGCGACGATGTCGATCCAACCGGGGTCAATCACCGGGTTGATCGGGCCAAATGGCGCTGGAAAGACCACGCTTTTCAATATGATCGCGGGTGTTCTTCAACCAACGTCTGGCCGTGTGACCATGGATGGCAAGGATATTACCGGCCTGCCCCCACATGAACTTTTCCACAAAGGTCTGCTGCGAACCTTTCAAATTGCACATGAATTTTCATCCATGACCGTACGCGAAAACCTGATGATGGTTCCCGCCGCCCAATCGGGCGAGGCGATTTGGAACACGTGGTTTGGCCGCAAGCGCATCGCCGATGAAGAACGCGCGCTGCGCGCCAAAGCCGATGAGGTCATTGAATTCCTCACCATCGAACATCTGAAAGAGGAAAAGGCGGGCAACCTGTCGGGCGGTCAGAAAAAGCTTCTCGAACTGGGCCGCACGATGATGGTCGGTGCCAAGATCGTCTTTCTGGATGAGGTCGGCGCAGGCGTGAACCGCACCCTGCTGAACACCATTGGCGATGCAATTATCCGGCTGAACAAAGAACGCAACTACACGTTCGTGGTGATCGAACACGACATGGATTTCATCGGCCGCCTTTGTGATCCCGTCATCTGTATGGCCGAGGGGCGCGTGCTGGCCGAAGGTACGTTGGATGAAATCAAAGCCAATGAACAGGTGATCGAGGCCTATCTTGGCACAGGCTTGAAGAACAAAGATCAGGTGGCGACGGTATGAGCGAACCTTTCCTCATCGGTGACGCCATGACCGGCGGCTACGGCAAAGGCCCCGATATCCTGCATGACTGCACCATCGCCGCCGAAAAGGGCGAGATTGCTGTGATCGTCGGACCCAATGGCGCAGGCAAATCCACGGCGATGAAGGCTGTGTTTGGCATGTTGAATGTCAATTCCGGGTCTGTGCGGCTGGATGGTGAGGATATTACCAAGCTGTCCCCCCAGGATCGTGTGATCAAGGGGATGGGCTTTGTGCCGCAGACGTCGAACATTTTCACGTCGATGAGTGTTGAGGAAAACCTTGAGATGGGCGCCTTTATCCGCCGCGATGATTTCCGCGATACGATGGCGCAGGTTTATGATCTGTTTCCGATCCTCAAGGAAAAGCGCCATCAAGCTGCTGGTGAACTTTCTGGCGGGCAGCGCCAGCAGGTGGCCGTGGGCCGCGCGTTGATGACCCAGCCAAAGGTGTTGATGCTGGATGAACCCACAGCCGGCGTGTCCCCGATTGTCATGGATGAGCTGTTTGATCGCATTATTGAGGTCGCCCGTACTGGCATTCCGATCCTGATGGTTGAACAGAACGCCCGCCAAGCGCTTGAGATTGCGGACAAGGGCTATGTACTGGTGCAGGGACGCAATGCCCATACCGGCACCGGCAAAGAGCTTTTGGCCAATGATGAAGTCCGGCGGAGCTTCTTGGGCGGATGATGGGCAGCGCGACATATGTCACGCCCTTTGGTGGGTGCATTTTGGGTAAGATGATCCCACTGGGCGCGGCTTTCTTGGTCGCAGCACCTGCAATGGCTGAGGTGATTTCCTGTGAGATGTCCGATGGTGATACTTTGGAATTCACCATTGATCACAATCAGTTCGTGGACGCCGTTGATCCAAACGAACCGCCGCGCCGCAAGGTGACCCATGTAAGCTATGGTGCGCGCAGTTTCCCGGCAGAACCGATTGTGATCGGTCCCACCCGTGGCTTTCATGCAGATGGGCTGGGCGGCACGACGATGATGTTTATCATGCAGCCCGGTGGCGCTGCGACGCTTACCAACCGCGAGCTTGGGCTGCGGGTTGAAGGGCTTTGTGAGGTGAAGAACTGATGGAATTCCTCAACGCTTTGGTCACGCTGGGCAACTTTGTGATCGTGCCCGCCGTCGCTTATGGCGCGCAACTTGCCTTGGGCGCGCTGGGTGTCACCTTGGTCTATGGCATCCTGCGCTTTTCCAACTTTGCCCACGGCGACACGATGGCCTTTGGAACAGCTGTGACGATCTGGGTCACATGGGGGTTCATGGCTTTGGGCATTAGCTTTGGCCCCTTGCCCACCGCCCTGCTTGCCCTGCCCTTTGGGATCGCGGCGACGGCCTTGCTACTTATCGGCACAGATCGCGGGATTTATCGGTTTTATCGCAAACAAAAAGCCTCGCCCGTTACATACCTTGCTGTGTCTATGGGCGTCATGTTCGTAATGAACGGCATCGTTCGCTTTGTCATCGGTGTGCGCGATATTCGCTTTGCCGATGGTGAGCGGTTCCTTGTGTCGGCCCGTGGCTTCAAAGAATGGTCGGGGCTTGATGAGGGCCTTGCGATCCGCACTACGCAAGCGATCACAGTTGTGATTGCTGTGATCGTTGTGGCCTTGCTTTTCTATTTCCTGAACCGCACCCGCACGGGGAAATCCATGCGCGCGTTTTCGGATAATGAGGATCTTGCGCTGCTATCTGGCATCAACCCCGAACGGGTCGTGCTGGTGACTTGGATCATCGTCGGCGCGCTCGCCACCACAGCAGGTGTGCTCTATGGTCTCGATAAATCCTTCAAAGCCTTCACCTATTTCCAACTGCTCTTGCCCATCTTTGCGGCCGCCATCGTCGGTGGGCTTGGCAGCCCGCTGGGGGCTATCGCCGGGGGCTTTGTGATTGCATTTGCCGAAGTGACAATCACCTATCCACTCAAGAAAGTGCTTGGCTATTTGATGCCCGAAAGCTTGGAACCCGATGGCCTCGTCCAACTTCTTTCAACTGACTATAAATTCGCGGTCAGTTTCGTGATCCTTCTTGTTGTGCTGCTGTTTAAGCCGACAGGTCTGTTTAAGGGGCAAACAGCATGACCTATCATCTGCGCGTCACCCTGCTTTTTGCCCTTGTTGCGGGCCTGATCATCCTGACAGGCTTTGTGCAGGGCTGGAACAACGCCTTGATTATCGTGAACTTTGGCCTGATCAGCGCGATCATGGCGCTGGGCGTGAACCTGCAATGGGGATTTGCGGGGCTGTTTAACGTCGGGATTATGGGGTTTGTGGCGCTTGGTGGGCTGGCTGCTGTACTGGTGTCGATGCCCCCGGTGGGCGAGGCGTGGTCTGCGGGAGGTTTGCGCCTTTTGGGCGGCTTGGCCCTTGGTGCTGCCGCCATTGTCGCTGCGATCTATACCCAAGCTAAACTGACCGGGCGTGCGCGGTTCTGGGGCACGCTGGTTGTGATCATCCTTGGGTTCTTTCTGTTCCGCACTGTCTTTGACAGCGGGGTTGAGGCTGTGGAAGCGGTGAACCCAGCCTCCACCGGTTACCTTGGTGGGATCAACGTCTTTGGGGCTGATCTGATGATCCTTGTGGCTTGGCCCATGGGCGGGTTGCTGGCCGCTGGGGCTGCGTGGGTCATTGGGAAAACTGCTTTGGGCCTGCGTGCCGATTACCTTGCGATTGCGACCCTTGGGATTGCAGAGATTATCATCGCCGTGATGAAGAACGAAGACTGGCTGGCGCGCGGTGTGAAGAACGTGGCGGGCCTGCCCCGTCCGGTGCCGCGCGAGACGGACTTGCAGAAGAGTGAGAGCTTTGTGGAAAGCGCGGCGGGCTGGGGGCTTGATCCGGTGACGGCCTCAACCCTTTATACCAAGCTGCTTTATGCCGGACTTTTCACCATCGTTCTGATCATCCTGCTGTGGTTCGCCCAACGCGCCTTGCACAGCCCATGGGGCCGCATGATGCGTGCGATCCGCGACAATGAGGTCGCCGCCGAGGCCATGGGCAAGGACGTGAAAGCGCGCCATTTGCAGGTATTCATCCTTGGATCAGCGATCTGCGGAATTGCCGGGGCGATGCTGACCACGCTGGATGGGCAGTTGACGCCTGCCTCATATCAACCTTTGCGCTTTACGTTCCTGATCTGGGTGATGGTGATCGTGGGCGGGTCCGGGAACAATCTTGGATCGGTTCTGGGCGGCATGCTGATCTGGTTCCTTTGGGTACAGGTGGAACCGATTGGTCAGACCGTCATGGGTGCCCTCACCGCCGGGATGGCCGATGGCAGCGCGTTAAAGGCGCATCTGCTTGAGTCCGTCGCCCACATGCGCCTTTTGATGATGGGTGTGATCCTGCTGTTGGTGCTGCGCTTCAGCCCACGCGGGCTGATCCCGGAACGCTAGCCGCACATGCTGCAATTCATCGACAACACGCTTGGCAAATGGATCAGGCACGCGCTGTTCCTGCTTGTGCGTGGCTACTATGCGCTGTTTTACAACGTCAGTTGTTCCGGCAAACACCTGCTGCAAGACGCGCCGGGGACGCTGATCCTTGCCACGCACGTCAGCCGGCATGATGGCCCTTTGATCGCCTCGATCCTTTACACCACGACGCGGGTGCGCCCGACGGTGCATTGGGATGAATACCACCACTGGGCACAGCGCTTTCCAATGACGGTCGCGGCGGCGATCCCGATGAGTTCGCCCAAATCCTGGCCTGCGGAAAAGCGCGCGCAGCGTAAAGTGGCCACGCTGACCCGCATCCACAAAACGCTGACCGATGGGTTTTGCATCCTGCTTTTCCCTGCAGGCGGGGTGCGGAGGCAACCAGAAGAGATCGTCGCGCCCTATCTGTCGGGGGTTTATGACATCCTGAAAGCCGCCCCCGACACGCCCGTCATGCTTTTGCGGATTGACGGGCTTGGCACCTTTCAAGAGGCAAAATACGATGGGTTCTGGACCTTCATCGGCCGCAAAAGCGGACGGCGCCATGTCAGCATGGACCTGCGGCCCATTACGCTTGACCCAACGCTCGCGCTGGAACCTTTCAATGCCCATCTTGAAGCTTTGCTGAATACACGCATCGCCGATCAACTGACTGCGCCACTTATTGCCAAGCCGTAACGCGCAATTTGCGCACACCGACTGGCACGCAGCCCCGCGCTTTGGTAAGGCACACCAAGCCCACGTCTAAGGTTGCATCATGGCATTTGTTTTCCGCTGGTTATTTCGGCTCGCCGCAGGGCTGATTGCTCTGACGCTCGTGGTATTTGGGCTGACCTATTACTTTGCCGCGCGGTCCTTGCCCGATTACAATGGCACATATGTGGTCACCGGCATCACCGCCCCGGTCGAGATTGTGCGCGACAATGCTAATGTCCCCCATATTTTCGGCACAACCGACGATGATGTTTTCTTCGCCCTTGGCTATGCCCATGCGCAGGACCGTATGTGGCAGATGACGATGCTGCGGCGCACCGCCCAAGGGCGGTTATCCGAACTTTACGGCCCGGCGACGCTGAAAACGGACGAGCTGATGCGGCGCTTTGATCTTTACCCGATCTCTGTCCGGTCCGTCGCAGCACAAGATGCCGACGGCAAGGCCGCACTTGAGGCCTATGCCAAAGGCGTCAACGCATGGCTGGCCGAAGTGAACAAAGGCGCGCGTGGGCGTGGTGCGCCTGAGATGTGGATGTTTAATCATCCAATCTCGCCTTGGCAGCCCGCTGATAGTATCGCCATCCTCAAACTGATGGCCGTCCAGTCATCCACCCATATCCAGAACGAGGTGCTGCGCGCGCGCACGTCCCTGATAATTGATCCTGACCGGGTCATAGATATCCTGCCCGATGATCCGGGCGCACTTATGCCAGAGTATGCGCAGGTTGTGCCCGGAGTGACGCAATATGCGGCAGACACCACACTGCCCCAGCACCCGCTTTCCCCGGTCCGTGCACCGGTTTTTGCCGGGGCCTCGAACGCTTGGGCTGCAGGGCCGTCCCGGTCGGCCACCGGTTCAACGCTTTTGGCAAGCGATCCGCATATGCCGCTGTCTGCCCCCACGATCTGGTATCTGGCCCGGCTTGAGCTGGAAAGCGGCGGCGTGATTGGCGGCACGATCCCGGGGCTACCTGTCGTCATGGCGGGCCGCAGCGCTGATCTTGGCTGGGGGATGACAGCCAGCTACGCCGATGATCAGGATGTCTACATCGAGGAAGTGAACAGCAACGATTCAACCCTTTATCGCTATGACGATGAATGGATCCCGTTCGAGACGCGCGACAGCATCATCAATGTCAAAGACGGCGTGTCCGTGACACTGCGCTTGCGTTGGACAAAGAACGGGCCAGTGCTGCCGCCCGATCAATATAACCTTGGTACGATCACCCCGCCCGGCCATGTGCCCAGCATCGCGTGGACAGCTCTGTCTGATCAGGATGCATCACTCTCGGCCCTGATTGCGCTCATGCAGGCAACGACGGTGGATGATGCGATTGACGCAACGACCGGTTATGTTGCCCCTTCCCAAAATCTGACTGTGGCAGACCGCAACACGGTGGGGATGAAAACCATCGGTGCCCTGCCCGCCCGCAACGCCGCCCATCAAGGGCAAGGGCGGCTGCCAAGCTTTGGATATGTCGCGACAAATCGCTGGGAGGGGCTGCGCGCCTACGCAGATGCCCCCGCCTTCGTGAATCCCGAAAGCGGGGTCATTGGGAATACGAACAACAAGGTGACAGATGCGGATTTCCCAGATCATATCTCATTCACATGGGGCGATACGCAGCGGATCGCGCGCTGGTCGGAACTGATGGGACGGCGCGGTGTACATACGCGCGAAAGCTTTATTGAAATGCAGCTTGATACGGTCAGCCCGACCGCACGATCCTTGCTGCCGCTGATTGGCGCTGATCTGTGGTACACAGGCGATCCTGCCCCCGACGGCACACCTGAGAGGCGCCGCCAACAAGCGCTTGATCTTCTGGCCGCGTGGAACGGTGAGATGAATGAACACATGCCAGAACCGCTGATCTATGCGGCATGGCTCCGTGCCTTGCAGGACCGGTTGACGCGCGATGAACTGGGGCCCTTGGCAAGCGCCTATACCCACGCCGATCCGATCTTTATCACGCGTGTTTTCCAAGACACGGGCGGGGCAAGCGCGTGGTGCGATGTGGTGCAATCGGCCCCGGTGGAAACCTGCACTGACATATCGCGTCAGGCCCTGGATGACGGGCTGCTTTGGATTGATGAAACCTTCGGCAACACAGTGCAGGCGTTGCGCTGGGGCGATGCGCACCAAGCCCATCACGACCATCCGGTGTTGAAGGATGCAGCTGTGCTGAACTGGTTCGTGAACATCCACCAATCCACCAGCGGCGGGGATCACACGCTGCAACGCGGATTGACCAAGGGCACCGGCGCACAGCCGTTCCTGAATGTGCATGCGGCAGGCTATCGTGGGGTCTATGATTTTGCAGACCCTGACAGTTCGGTCTTTGTGACGGCCACGGGGCAATCGGGGCACCCCCTGTCGCGCTATTATGATAATCTGGGCGAGTTGTGGCGACGCGGTGAATACATCCCGATGTCACTTGATCCGGCACTCGCACGGGCCGCAGCCCTCGGAGTGACACTGCTGGAACCCGCGCTGCAATAGTTCGGATTTTTGAAATTTTTTTAGAATCTTTCGTGCTGGCTTTAACCGGGTGGCAATCTTGCTGATGCACTCAGCCCCCATGTCACAACCAAGGTTCCCCAAGCTGCTCATGCGCATCTTCGTTCTGCGCGAACCGCAGGATTATGTGCTCAAGCCGTTGTGCACATGGGCCATCTTTTTGCTGACATATACGATGTGGGAATTCCTTTTGATTGGGTGGACCCCGGCCAATTTCGCGGATCGATTGCTCGCCGTCAGCCTGACCCAAATCCCCTTCATGGTGATCGCCTTTGTTCTTGTGATCCATCTGCACCAAATGCAATCCGGGCTTGCTGGGCTTGCATTGACAGACGTTCTGACGGGGCTGCCCAATCGCCGCGCCTTCATTGGGGAAGTGTCTGATTATCAAAAGTCCGGCGACATTGGCTATTTGCTCATCATTGATGCCGATCATTTCAAGCAGATCAACGACACCCACGGGCATGCAGTTGGCGACATTTGCCTGCAAGCCATTGCAGACCGGTTGCAATCCCTGAAGTCATCAAATGATGCCATCGGCCGCATTGGAGGCGAAGAATTCGGCGTCTATCTGCCCTATAGCACAAAGGAAAACCTGCTGCGATTGGGCCAACGGATGTGCCGGGAAATCATCGTTCCCTCCCCGGATGGGGGTGCGCCCTTGCGCTTTACGCTGTCGGTCGGCGCCGCTGAAACCCGGCAGGATGAAAAGATTGAAACCGCTCTCGCCCGCGCGGATGAGGCGCTATATGTCGCCAAAGAGAACGGGCGCGCGCGGATGGAACTTTGGACACGCACAATGACGCGCGCCGCCTAAAGTTTGGCAAAGCGTTCCTGTTGGATCTTGGTCCAAAGAACCGTCATTGCGTAGCCATCATCAGTTTGCACATCGCCCGTTACGACACCTTGTTCAAACAGCCAGGCGCGCGCGCGACCTTGTGCAAAACTCAGCGACAGTTTGGCCTCAACGCGCGGGTCTTTTACAATGACGGCGATTGCATCCAGAAGCGGGCCAACCCCGGCCCCCGTTAAGGCCGAGATCGCAAACAGATCATCGCGGCGCGCGGCTTGTACCAAACGCGCCTCTGAATCCTCGGGCACGAGTTGATCAATTTTGTTCCAGACCTCAATCACCGGGGCCTCTTCGGCAACGCCAAGCGATTGCAAAATCCCCATCACATCCCGCGCCTGTTCTTCGGTTTGCGCATGACTGATATCGCGCACATGCACGATCAGGTCTGCATCCAGCACCTCTTCCAAGGTCGCGCGGAAAGATGCGACCAATTCGGTGGGCAAATCGCTGATAAAACCCACAGTATCGGACATGATCACCTCATCCCCTGCGGGCAATGCGATGCGGCGCATTGTGGGATCAAGGGTTGCAAACAACATATCTTTGGCAAAAACTTCGGCACCCGTCACGCGGTTGAACAGGGTCGATTTCCCGGCGTTGGTATAGCCCACAAGGGCGACAATCGGGAACGGCACCTTTTTGCGGGACGCGCGGTGCAATTCGCGGGTTTTGACGACCTTGGCCAGTTGCTTGCGCAGGCGGCCCAATTGTTCATCAATGGCACGGCGGTCGGCCTCGATCTGGGTTTCCCCCGGCCCACCCACAAAACCAAGCCCGCCACGCTGGCGTTCAAGGTGGGTCCATGCGCGCACAAGACGGGTGCGTTGATAGGACAAGGCGGCCATTTCAACCTGCAACACGCCTTCGCGGGTCGCGGCGCGGTCGCTGAAAATCTCCAAGATCAGGCCGGTGCGATCCAGCAGTTTGACCTTCCAGTCCTTTTCAAGATTGCGCTGCTGCACAGGGCTGACAGGACCATCGACCAAGACCAGTTCGATATCGTTGGCCTTGAACATGGCCCCAAGTTCTTCGATTTTACCCTTGCCGAACAGCTTGCCCGCATGAAGCTTGGGCAAGCGGACGATATCCCCGCCCTGCACTTCCAGCCCCGGCAAAGCACGGGCCAGTGACACAGCCTCTTCCAGACCGGCGACAGGATCGCGGCGGGTGTTGTCGTTCTTGATATCCGGGTGCAGCACCCAAGCCCGCGTGACGGGCTTGTCGTGTTCAAGCAAAGTTATTCTTCGCCTTCATAAAGGTTAATCGGCTGGGATGGCATGATAGTCGAAATCGCCGATTTATAAACCAGCTGGCTTTGCCCATCACGGCGCAGCAGGACACAGAAGCTATCAAACCAAGTGATGACGCCCTGCAACTTGACACCGTTCACCAAAAAGATGGTCACCGGCACTTTGGCTTTGCGGACGTTATTGAGGAATGCATCTTGCAGGTTAGCTTTATCGGACGCCATGGCGATCCCCTTTTCTTATTATTGTTGGAGCTGCGGCGGCCCCCGATTCACGCGCAGTATGTCGCGCGGACAAAAGAGATTCTACCCTAAATTACGTTCGCCAAATTTCAGGATTGAACAGTGCGATAATTGCAAGGGTTTCAAGGCGGCCCAGCACCATGGCTGCGGCCAGCACGAATTTAGCCAGATCAGGCAGGCCCGAATAGGCAATCGGCGTTTCTGCCGCCACCGTTGCCAGCGGCCCGGTTGTGGACAATGACGCCACAGAAAGCACCATCGCCGTTTCAAATTGCACACCCGACAGGGACAAAAGCACCATGACCACAGCGATGGAGATCGCAAATAACATGAAGAAAATCCATGAAATATAGGCCCCCTGCCGCCGGATGCGCCGCGCATCTTTGCCGCCGCCTCCGATGGAGGATGGATGCAGAAGCCGCTCCATCTCACGCTCACCATGGCGAAACAACGCATAGACGCGCAGCAGCTTGACCCCGCCTGCGGTCGTTGCCACCCCGCCGCCGATCAGCGCAAGGCCGATCAGGAAAAGGCCGGGGGTTTGCAGGCCGGACCAATCGGTCGCCCCCTCCCAATAGCGGGATTCAAAACCTGTCGTCGTCAGGAAGGACGTCACCGTGAATACCGTGCCCCAGATTGCCTGCAACGCTTCAATCAGGCTTTCTTCGCCCAGTTCGACTGCGCCCAGAAAGTGGCGCAGCACCAACAGGCCCGTCGTTCCTGCGATCAAAAAGAACGCCAAGCGAAACTCTGGATCGCGGCGCAGGCCTGTGCGTTCGGATTCGCCGATCAGGGCTTTGGAAAAGGTTAATCGTGACAGCGCAAAGATGAAGAAGGCAAACATCAACACCTCGCCCAGCCAGCCCGCCCCCGCATAATAGACCCCGTCAATCGGCGATATGCCCGATGTCGACAGGATCGACATCGCGTGGCACAGCGCGACATAGGATACCTCGCCCGTGATGACCAACCCCACCCATAGGATCACGGTCAGGCCTGCGTAAATCGGAAATAGTTTCAGCGTAAAGCGCGCAAGCCGTTCGGAGGGGTCCGCACCTTGCCCGACTTGCGTAAAGCCCGCTGACCCACGGCCCACGCCACCCACAGCACGCACCTCAAACCCACCAAGGTTCATCGGCGCAAAAATCGCCACCGCCATCACCCAAACCAGAAAGCCGCCCATCCAGCCAACCGTGGCCCGCCATAGATGCAGCGATGGGGACAAACGCCCAGCCGTGTCATAAAGCGTCGCGCCGGTGGTTGTGAAACTGCTGATCATTTCAAACCAGGCATTCAGGTAGGTTGTGTTTTCGATTGCTTCGGCAAAGGGCACCGCGAACATCAGCGGCAGGATGCTGAAAGCCGCCAGAAGCGTCAGCAATTGGCTGCGCGCGACGTTCTTTGGAACCGCCCCGGCCGTCGCCAGCCCAACAAGGCCGGTCAGCATCCCAAACAGAATCATGCCATAAAAAAACGCCCGCATCGTGCGGTGATCGTCAAGGATCGCGGCTTGGATCGCCGGGAGCAGCATCGCCAGGGACCCAAGACCCATCAGCATGACAATCAGCGGGATTCGGGCCGCGCGGTCTTTCATTAGAAAAAGTCGATCGAGACCTGAAGCAACCGCTCGACCTCTGGCACATCGGGGGTCATGGCGAAGATCGCAATAGCGTCCCCTTCGTTGATCCGTGTTTCACCCGTGGGTTTGACAACCTTGCCGCCTTGGGACACGCCGCCAATGATCGTGCCTTCCGGGAAAGCGATGTCTTTGATTTTCTTGCCTGCGATGGGCGATGTGCCAAGAACCATCGCCTCGATCACTTCGGCCTCAGCATCGCCGATTGAATAAACGCCGCGCACGCGCCCATGGCGAATATGGCGCAGGATCGACGACACGGTTGTCGCGCGCGGGTTGATATAGGCATCAATGTCAAGCGGCCCCATCAGCGGCACAAGCGTCGGATCATTGATCAGACAAATCGCCATCGGACAGCCCATTTCCTTGGAACGCACCGAGGCGAGCAAATTGGTCTTATCGTCATCTGTGACAACAAGCACAGCATCCGCACTTTCGATCCCCGCTTCCTCAAGCAGTCCGCTATCCAGCCCATCCCCGTTCAGAACAATCGTGCGGTCCAGCATATCGGCGGCGTTTTCGGCGCAATCGCGGTTCTTTTCGACCATTTTCACGCGCACACGTTCGGTGCGGGCCTCCAGCGCGCGGGCTACACCAAGGCCGACGTTACCACCGCCGACAATGACGATACGTTCTTGTTTGCTTTGCGTTTTCCCGAAAATTTCAAGCGTGCGGGTCATATCCTTTGTCTCGGTAAAGATATAACAATCATCGCCAACAAACAGCTGATCATTGGCTGCTGGCACGAACAATGCACCTTCGCGCCGGATGCCCACAACGATGGCCTGAAGCGTCGAAAACAGGTCCGTAAGCTGGCGCAAAGGCGTATTGATAACTGGGCAATCGTCTTCAATTGTAATGCCCAAAAGCTGTGCGTTGCCTTCAAAAAAGCTTTCTGTGTCAAAGGCCGCAGGGGCCGCGAGGCGTTGAAGCGCGGCTTCGGCGACTTCTTTTTCGGGGCTGATCACCACGTCGATGGGCAGATGATCCCGGCGGTATAGATCGGAATAGATCGCCTCCTGATAGGACTGCGACCGCAGGCGCGCGATTTTGCGCTGAATGGCAAAGACGGAGTGGGCCACCTGACAGGTGACCATATTCACCTCGTCCGAGTGGGTCGCGGCGATGATCATATCAGCGTCGCGCGCACCGGCTTTATCCAGCACATCGGGGTAGCTTGCAAAGCCTGCAATCCCCTGCACATCCAGCGTGTCCGTTGCGCGGCGCACCAGTTCGGGGTTGTTATCAACGACGGTCACATCGTTGTTTTCGCCCGACAAATGCCGGGCGATTTGCCAGCCAACCTGACCTGCCCCGCAGATGATCACTTTCATCGCAACTCTCCCGATGTGTGCCGCTCAGAGGTGACAGGTTCCGCGCGAGGCGTCAATCAGGCGTCTGCTTCGACATAGGCCACGCGCGCGCCGGCCTTGTTTGTCGTCGCAACCCCGAGGGATTTCAGCTTGCGATGCAGGGCCGAGCGTTCCATGCCCACAAAAGATGCCGTGCGGCTGATATTTCCGCCGAAACGGTTGATCTGGGTGAGCAGATATTCCCGTTCGAACAATTCGCGCGCTTCGCGCAATGGCAAAGTCGCGAGGCCGCCTGAAAGCACAATGCGCCCTTCCTCGGCTGGGCCTTCTTCTGCTGTCGGCAGTTCCTTCGCGCTGATATCGCCACCGGATTCCCCAAGAATAAGAACGCGTTCCACGACGTTCTTCAACTGGCGCACATTGCCGGGCCACAGCATGGTTTGCAGCAAGGCACGCGCATCCTCGGCCAGTTTGCGCAAGGGCAAGCCTTGGGCCTTGTTGAACATCCCGATGAAATGTTCGGCCAAAAGCGGAATATCCTCACGCCGTTCTTCAAGACTTGGCACATGGATCGGGACGACGTTGAGACGGTGATAAAGTTCTTCGCGGAAGTTTTCGGCGTCAATCTCGGCCTGCAGATCGCGGTTTGTGGATGAAATCACCCGCAGATCGACCTGCACCTTGTCGCTGCCGCCCACACGCTGGAACCGTTGATCCACCAGCACACGCAGAATTTTTGACTGTGTGCCCATGGGCATATCGGCGATTTCGTCAAAATAAATCACCCCGCCATTGGCCTCTTCCAACAGGCCCTTTTCGACGCCGCGCCCGGTATCTTCGCGACCAAACAGAACCTCTTCCATGCGTTCGGGTTCAATTGAGGCCGAAGACACAACCACAAACGGCGCATTCGCGCGGTTGGAATGGGCGTGGATATAGCGCGCGGCGATCTCTTTCCCGGCACCCGCTGGGCCGGTCAGCATCACACGGCCATTGGATTTTGTGACCTTATCAAGCTGGCTTTTGAGGGTGCGGAACGCAGCACTTTCGCCCAGCATATCGGCACTGGTTGTTTCACCGCGTTTCAGTTCCACATTCTCGCGACGCAGGCGCGAGGTTTCCATGGCGCGGCGGATCACGACCATCAGTTGATCAATGTTGAAGGGCTTTTCGATAAAGTCGTAGGCACCCTGCTTGATCGCCGCGACCGCAATTTCAATATTGCCGTGACCAGAGATGATGACGATCGGGATATCAGGGTGGTCGCGCTTGACGGCTTTCAGGATGTCGATGCCATCCATGTTGCTATCCTTGAGCCAGATATCAAGGATCATCAATGCGGGCGGTTCCTTGTCGATCTGCGCCATACATTCGTCAGATGTGCCTGCAAGTCGCGTCGTAAACCCTTCATCTTCAAGGATATCTGCGATTAGCTCGCGGATGTCGCGTTCGTCGTCTGTAATCAGAATATCGCCCATGATCTTAGGTCCTCATGCTGGTATTTTTTTGGCCGCTGCGGGGGTATCCGCAAGCGGCAGTTCAATAATGACGCAAGCACCCACGTGGTCACTTGCATCAAAGGGTTCCGCGTCGGTCAGCGTGAGCGTCCCGCCGTGTTCTTCGATGATCTTCTTCACAATCGGCAAGCCAAGGCCTGTGCCCTTGGCCCGTGTCGTCACGTAGGGTTCAAACAGGCGCGCGCGGTCTTCGGGCAGCCCGATCCCGTTGTCCTGAATGGTGATCCAAGCGGTCGTCTCATCGCTTGTCATTGTCACCCGGATTTGCGGCACGACCACAGCATCGGGCTGCTTTTCCACCCGTGTTTCAATGGCTTCGCCTGCGTTCTTAATGATGTTTGTCAGCGCCTGATTGATCATTGTGCCATCAAGTTCGGCCACGACCGCCGCGTCAGGTATTTCAGTTGTGATCCGCACATCGGGTTGGCCCGCTTCTTGCAAGGTTACCGCATCGCGCAGCAACACCGTGAGATCAGCGTGCTTCAACTCTGGCTCTGGCATGCGGGCGAATTTTGAGAATTCATCCACGATCCGGCGCAAATCATCCGTCTGGCGCACGATGACTTCGGTCATCCGGGCCAAGCGGTCGGGATCGTCCACCTCTTTGCCAAACTTACGTTCGATCCGTTCCGCCGACAGTTTTATCGGGGTCAGTGGGTTCTTGATCTCATGGGCGATACGTTGGGCGACATCGCCCCACGCCGCCATACGCTGCGCACTGACCAAATCGGTGACATCGTCAAAGGCCACAACAAAACCTTCAAGCGCGCCGTCGGTGTTCAAACGCGGTGCCATGCGCACCAGCAGACTTTCTTGCTGGCCTTTGCGCACAAGGTTCACCTGTTCCTGCACACCGCCCGGCGCATCCCGGCGCATATGATCAAAGAGTGGTCCAAATTCCGGGACAGCGACAGACAGTGCATTCTCTTCCTGTCCGGCATCCACGCGCAGTAGCTTTTGTGCAGAGGGGTTCACGAAGGTGACTTTGCCATCCGCATCCAGCCCCACAACGCCCGAGGTGACGGAACTTAGCACGGAATCAAACAACCGCCGCCGCTGTTCAGACTTGCGGTTGGTGTCCAACAGCTCATCCCGCTGGCCCTTTAGCTGTGTGGTCATTTGGTTAAAATATTGCCCCAACTGGGCAATTTCATCATCGCCTTCTTCTTCGATCACTTGCACATCCAAATCACCCTTCCCGACGCGCTGCGATGCGCTGACAAGGCGCCCCACGGGGCGCGACAGGCGTTCGGCGAACTGCAGCCCCAGCCATGTGGCCGCAAGGATCAGGATCATCGCAAAGCCAAGATACACAAAACCAAAGCCAAACAGCAGGCGGCCCCGATCGCGTTCAAGCTGTTCATAAAGCGCGACGGTTTCTTGGGTTTCATCAAGCAGTGCGAGGATCTCACCATCGACTTCGCGGGTCACGTATAGATAGCGATCCGTGAAGCGCGCCATCGGTATTAGCGCACGAAATTCATTGTTATCAGGGTCTTCGATGATCGCGATGCCAGCGGTATTCGCCAGATCAAAATCGGCCTGCGACGGCTGTTCAAAGTTGAAATCATAAGACCGCGCCCCGCGCGTGCGGATTTGGCCCGTGCCATCGACAAAGAACAATTCGGTCAGGCGGCGGGTGTACTGCCCTTCCACGCGCTGCAGCGCTTGGCGCACATCGCCGTCATCCATAAAGAAGTTCTGTTGCCGTTCGCGGTTTAAATAGGCCGCCACGTCAAGGCCATCACGGGTGAGCGTGTTGCGCTCTTCGGCTTCATATGCTTCGGCCGTAGAAAGCGACGTGCCAAGCACCGATTGCACCCGGTCCGAAAACCACCCTTCAAAGCCAAGGTTAATGGACAGCAAAGCAAAGACCGCGACCAACACGGTTGGGATCAGCGCCAGAAGCACAAACACGCCAGTCAGCCGCAAATGAAGCCGCGACCCGGCCGAGCGGTTGCGCCGCGCAATCACCATCCGCAAGACCCGCTGCGCGACCAAGGCCGCGACCAGCAGGATATAGATCAAATCGGCCAGCAGGATCAGACGCACATCTGTTGATGCGACGCCATCATCCAGCGAATTGGAAATAATTACGAAGGTCGCGACAGCCAAAATCGGTCCAAGCAAGACCAAGCCAAGCGTGAATGCGCTTTGCACAGACCGACGCCTGCGCCAGCGGCTGAACTGCCGCAAATCAATGCCCAAAAGGGTACGCTGCACGCGCATCCCCCTCAATATAAGGCAGGGTCGCCCCTGCATACCGCCTGTTTATGTGGTCCTTTCCAAACGCTTGCGCCTTTGGGGCCACGATTATGTTGCGCTTTTACATCAATTTACGGCGGCGTGTCACGCGAATATCGAGGTCTGTGATCTTTTTTCTCAAGGTATTGCGGTTGATGCCGAGAAGGTCGGCACATT
>CAYPVL010000036.1:0-30682 GCA_964414165.1 uncultured Cognatiyoonia sp. | reverse complement strand
GCCACGGGGATTTCGCCTACGCAGTCTCGCGCTCTATGCGCGCCGGCGAAGGGTCGCTGCTGGGCGTGGACAGCACCCAAGGGGTCGAGGCGCAGACGCTGGCCAACGTCTACCACGCGCTCGACGCCGACCACGAAATCGTGCCCGTCCTGAACAAAATCGACCTGCCCGCGTCCGAATGTGACAAGGTCGCCGCCCAGATCGAAGACGTCATCGGGCTGGACGCATCCGAGGCGATCCGGGTCTCGGCCAAAACCGGCGAAGGGATCGTCGAAACGCTCGAAGCGATCGTGCACAAACTGCCCGCGCCGGCAGGGAACCGGGACGCACCGCTCAAAGCGATGCTAGTGGATTCATGGTACGACAGCTACCTTGGCGTCGTCGTGCTGGTGCGCGTGATCGACGGGGAACTGCGGCTCAAAGACCGGGTCAAGTTCATGTCCAACGGCACGATCCACCAGATCGACCGGCTTGGGGTCTTCCGGCCCGACATGACGAACATCGACGTGCTGGGACCGGGCGAGATCGGGTTCATCACCGCGTCCATCAAGCAAGTGCGGGACACGCGGGTCGGGGACACGATCACCTCTGAAAAGAAAGGAACGGACACCGCACTCGACGGGTTCAAACCCGCACAGCCCGTGGTGTTCTGCGGGCTCTTCCCGGTGGACTCCTCCCAATTCGAAGACCTGCGGGACGCCATCGACAAACTGGCCTTGAATGACGCGTCCTTCTCTTTCGAAATGGAAACCTCCGCCGAATACGACATCGACCTCATCACCACCGCGCCCTCGGTGATCTACCACGTCTACATGCGGGACGGGGAAAAGATCGACCTACACAACCCGGCGGACATGCCGGACATGACACATGTGGACCACCTTGAAGAACCACGGATCAAGGCGACAATCCTTGTGCCCGACGAATACCTTGGGGACGTGCTCAAGCTCTGCCAGGAACGGCGGGGCGTGCAGCTTGATCTGACCTACGCAGGCACGCGGGCGATGACGGTTTACGACCTCCCCCTGAACGAAGTGGTGTTTGATTTCTACGACCGACTCAAGTCAGTCACAAAAGGCTATGCGTCCTTTGACTACACGCTGACCGGTTACCAAACCGATAACCTCGTGAAAATGTCTGTGCTTGTGAACGACGAACCGGTTGATGCGCTCTCGATGATGGTGCACCGGGACCGGGCCGAGCAGCGGGGGCGGGCGATGGTTGAAAAGCTCAAAGACCTGATCCCGCGCCACATGTTCAAAATCCCGATCCAGGCGGCGATCGGCGGCAAAGTGATCGCCCGCGAAACGCTCTCCGCGCTGCGCAAGGACGTGACGGCCAAATGCTACGGCGGAGACGCCACGCGCAAACGCAAGCTGCTGGATAAGCAGAAGGCGGGGAAAAAGAAGATGCGGCAGTTCGGGAAAGTGGATATCCCGCAGGAAGCGTTTATATCCGCGCTTAAGATGGATGGGTGACCGGAAAGGTACCCGACTATATTAAGTCACTTAAGAAATTGATTCGATGTAATTTTCGGATGCTACACTAGCGGTGCTGGTAAGAACTAGGATCTACTTTTCGTAGCGTCCGTGAGCTTCTAACTTACCGAAGTTTGGTCAACACAATAGCGGGTATCAATCTCTGAGGAACAATGCGAGGTAAACCATATACAGGGTCAGCGGGTTATGCGCACCATGTGCAATCGTGGTAACCATCTCGTCCTCAAATGCCTCGGTAATTCGAATCTGAAATTCAGTTTCACGACCGTCCCGGAATTCTTCACAATACGCAACACAGTTGTGCGATATCACCCAGCCTACAAAAACATTCTGGCCGTCTAGAAGGCTCTTGGTTAAAGCTGGGTCGACACTCTGCTTTTCTCGGTACACGTCGAACCAATCACCTTTGCAATCAGCTTCATCGCGGATCTTGAAATTAACAAAATCTGAACAACTGAACTCGTCGGTAAGGACGGCAAAGCTCTTGAAATGGTTTAGTTCGACGGTCTCAGGATGTGATATGCTTGATGCAAGCCAATCTTTTGTGCCTGTTTGCCAGTTTTGATGAACTTCTAGCAACTTCGCTTCATCAACAGAAACAGCCAGTCCGCAATCTGCCGCCCGAATTTTGCAAAAGTGGGTAACAACTTCAACGAATTTATATTGGTTTGACAGAGCATCTTCTAAGTCGCCCGAAAAACGGATTCTTCTATTCATATCGCTTCTCTAAGCATTTTATGCTCTACCCCACCCACAAAAAAGGACGCTCTTTGCGGCGTCCCTTTCGCTATCTGTAGCGCTCATCGCCCGGATGGATGACATGCACTATTGTGTATCAATTAGTCAAGTGGAATGGGAGGTCTGTCTAGCCGATTTTCTATTGGCTTCATGTTCAGCAGCAGTCAGAAATTCGAGTGAACCGGGTGCATTCGGTTTGGTGTTTCTCTTGGAGTTGGTTCTAAGGCAATAAAACTTATTGTCCTTAGTCATTTTAAGCCCCCTCTGCCGCGGACTTATCAATTTATTCAACATCTCTTTCCCCTGAGTCGAACAGATGAACTTTCGTATCCGCCCTCACATATTATTGCAAGTGCTTCAAATTCGTTAAGCGTGCGCGGACGGTAAACACAATGTTAACGTAGCCGAAACACGCAGTTACTCAATCTCCAAGATCGAGTGATGCATGCATAGCACACTGTGAGCAGATTGCCAAATCTCCACCCATACAAGGCTAAATGGCTAGAAAGGCAAACCTAAGGGAAGTCTGTGGCTAAACTAAGATGGACGGTTTGTGCTACATGAGAACCCACAAGCTAACTAGGCTTGCAAGCCTAATGCGGGGCCTAAAATACTAACTGACAGGGAAACAACCCAACTTTGGTCACCGCACTTCACCGAGTCCAATCCGCTGCATCAAATCCACTTCATTAGCAATCGTTGATGGCGTTCAGGTAACGTCGCCACTTTGTCCTCACTTCCCGAGGTCCCGGATCACGTCCGGGACGCGACCCAAGGCAACCCCCCTCACCAAAACCACCACCTCCGCTTCCCCTCCACCGCCACAACCCGTTCCTCCCGCAACTCGCCGCCCTCCACCGGCTCCAGCCCGCCTTCACGCAGCACGCGCCGTTCCTCTGCGCGTTCAAGCTGGAGCGTGCGCAGTTGCAGCGCCGCCTCGCGTGTGGTGACGGTTTTGCCGTCGCGCCCGACGGTGACTTTCGCCCCGACATAATGGCCCATGTCAAAAAGCGGATGGCGGATTTTGCCGTCGCGTTCTTCGTCCTCAATCTCCCAAATCCGGTTCAGCCCTGCAATCGACACAACCCCCGCGATAGCTTTGCCGTAGCGGGTGATCACCACATAGTCGTTCGGGTTCTGGACTTTCATCAGCACCGCGCCAAAGTGTTTCCGGGTCTTGCTGACAGACAGGCGCATGGGCGTCTCCTTCATGTTGTACAAACCAAGCATTTCGCGCCCGCAGTCTTGTACAAACCCATTAAAACGGACCAAAAGCATCGCGCGCCGTCAGCGGAGAATGGTTAACGCTAGCGGCAGAATTTTACCCTTTTTGATGCCTCCGGCGACGGAAAATTCGCGCACCAGCGTATAACTTCCATCACCCAGAACAGAGGCCCACATGACCCACTATCTTCCCCACGTCTTCCTGATCCTCGCCGGAGGATTGTGCCTGCTCGCCTTCCTTAATTCCGCGATGCTTTAACCCAGAAATGCGGTCACAGCGGCGGCGAATTCGCGCGGCCTTTCGGCGTGCAGCCAATGCCCGGCACCGGGAATGCGCGCGAATTTCGCCTTTGGAAACAGGGCTTTCATCCTGTCGCGGTGTTCGGCCCGTACGTAATCCGACGCGGCCCCGGAAAGAAACAAAGTCTCTCCCTCAAAGCGCCCAGCCACGTCTGGAAACCCAATGATCTTATCCATCTCGGCAGCCAGCACATCCAAGTTCAGCCGCCAGCGTTTTTCTTTCATATCAAGGCTTTGCAGTAGAAAATCATCCACCCCCGGTTCCAGTTCGCCAAGCTGCGCCTTCGCATCACTCCGCGAAGAAACCAAAGCCAAATCCACGCCGCGCATCGCCTCAATCGGCCCCATCTGCGAATGCCCATAAGCCACCGGCGCGATATCGGCGACGATCAGTTTGCGCAGCTTCTCAGGGGCTTGCAGCGCCAGCATCATCGCCGCTTTCCCGCCCATAGAATGACCCAGCACATCCGCAGGCCCGTCCAAAACCTCTGCCAGATCAGTGGCCAAGTCCGCATAGCTATGTGTCTGTTTCCATTCAGAAAAACCATGATTTCGCATATCCACAGCAATCACCCGTCGCGCTTCGGACAGCCGTTTTGCAATCACTCCCCAATTGCGCGCCGACCCAAACAGCCCATGCGCGATCAGCAGCGGGACCCCCGGCGCATCCCCATAAGTCACAGTGTTCAGCATGCATCGCCCTTCGCGAAATTGACCCGTCCCCCAGCATAGGGATTGTGGTTCACAAGCACCAGTTGTAGGCCCGCATTATGTCTGGAGATATCGTCACAACGACCGCAGAGGACCTGCGCCGCCTGTTTGAGGACCGGCTTCGTATCAAAGGCCGCTCGCTTGAGGCTCAGGTCGCAAAGGCCGGTCGCCAGTTGCCCAAACGCGTGCGCGCGGACGCCCGCTATATCGCTGAGGCGGTGACGCTACGCCAGAACCCGAAACTGGCCCGGATGATTGACGAGAGCCAGATCGCGCGGGCCCGCCAGAACGTGGTTGAACACTTGGAAAAGATCAATCCCAACGATCGGCTCAAGGGTCGCGTGCTGAACTGGCTTGGGGCGATTTCGGCCTTTGGGATTACCCTGTTTGCGGTGCTTGTCTGGGTGGCCGTGGAACGGGGCCTTGTCTAAGACAACGGATGCGGACCCGGTGGGGGGTGCCCTACACAATCAGCAAAAAGATCAGGGGAAGACAGGCCCAGGCTTGCTTGAGTGTGAACATCACCAACTTGACAAGGGGGGATGGGAGGGAACGTCGGGTGGCGTCTCCAAGGTGGCGCTCAAGGGCTTGGGTCTGTCTCATGATCACAGATAAAGGCCTGTCTGTGCAAGCCATGGTGGGGAAATGTGCAGGGGATGTGCAGGCACGAAAAAGCCCGCCTTGCGATGAAGGCGGGCTTTGATCTGTTTGTGACAGGCTTAGCTGTAAAGACGCGGCGCGCCCAGTTTGTCATGAAGGTCATTGGCCATCGCAGGCGCAATGCCAAGCCCCTCGGCCAATTGGTGCAGGTACTGCGCCTCGGCCTGATTGTCGGGGTTGATTGAATTTAGGGCCATCGTGTAGACCTGCGTTTCCAAACCTTTGGGCGTATCAGCGGCCAAAGCGGCCGGATCAACAGGCGCGCGCAGCATGTCTTGCACGACCGCAACATTTTCAGGCTCAGAGGCGCGGATGACCTCCATCAGGTTCTCTTGCTCTTGTGCGTCGATTTCACCATCGGCGCGCGCGGCTTGCGTCATGGCGCGCAGCATCAGTTTGGCGACCTCTTCTTCGTCAGGTTCACTGGCAGGATTGTCCTGACCCAGCAAGGACGCAAGCGCATCTCCGCTGCCACCACGGGCACCGGCCAAACCACCAAGCAGACCACCAAGGCCAGCCAGACCACCGGTGGCAGCTGCGCCGCTTGCGCCAGCGCTGCCGCCGGTCAGTTGGCCCAGCATGCCGCCAAGACCACCGGCCCCCGCGCTACCGCCGCCAAGCTTGCCCATCAGATCGCCAAGGCCACCACCTGTAGCACCGCCAGCGCCGCCTTGCAGGCTTGCCATCACTTGGCCAATGCCGCCCTTGCCCTTCACGGCATCCATTCCCTTGGCCATCGCAAAACCAATGGCCATCTTCGTAACTGTTTTCATCAATGACAATGTAATGTCCCCCTTTTTGATAAGGGTATGATGGGGATAAACGCCGGGAAGGTCCAGCGCTAGGGGTGGGGGAATTCGCAGGCGTTTGTACCACTTGAAGTGGATCAGCCCGGTTTGCGGGCCACGGTAAAGAGGCGCGGGGCGATGCCCGGCTGGATCAGATCTTCGGTGATCTCAAAGCCTGCTGCGCGCAATAAGCCTTTGAATTCAGGGGCAGACAGGTTGCGCACGAAAGGCGCTTTGCCCAATAAGCGCATCACTGCAATCACGGGGCGCAGGAAAAAGGACCCGTCTTTCAGCATCCCCGTTTTGGCGATAAACAGCCCATCCGGGGGAAGGGCGGCATAGATCGCGGCCAGATCATCCTCAAGTGTTGGAACAAGGTGAAGAAGGTTCAACGCCAGTACGGCATCAAATTCACCGGGGGGAATGTCCCCGGCAGGGGCGACAGCGAAGGACAGTTTGGCAGGTAGATCATCGGTTAATTTGGCGCGGGCAATGTTGATCATCCCCGGCGAAACATCAGTGCCCAGATACGCCTTCACCCCCGGTGCCAGTTCAAGGGCGGTTGATCCCGTGCCGCACCCAAGTTCAAGAACGCTGTGATGGGGCTGCAGGATCGCGCGCATCCGGCCAAGGGTTGTTGCATAGGCGGGAGGGTCGCTGATGGGATCTTTGGCGTATTTGGGCGCGGTGCGGTCCCAGAACTTTGCATCTGACATGATCGTCTCCTTTCGGTTGCCGATAGCGTATCTGTGCATGTTTTTTGTGGGAATTGCGGAAATTTGCCTGTCTGTTATACATATATGCATGAATTGGGCGGCCCTTACCTTTGATTGGAACCAAGCACGGGCGTTTTTGGCCACGGCAGAAACGGGGTCGTTTTCGGCGGCTGCACGCGCGTTGAACATGACGCAGCCGACGTTGGGGCGGCAGGTGGCGGGGCTTGAGGCGGCCCTTGATATCGTTTTATTCGAACGGATCGGGCGCAAGCTGGAACTGACACCTGCGGGCAAAGACCTTTTGGCGCAGGTGCGCGTGATGGGCGAGGGGGCGATGAAGGCCAGCTTGATCGCGTCGGGAAGGGCGAAGTCCATCACGGGCGAGGTTTGTATTTCCGTCACGGACCTTTTCGCAAGCTACACCATGCCCGCCATCGTTGCCGAGTTGCGCGAACTTGTCCCGCAAGTGCGCATCAAAGTGCTGGCCTCAAACGCCTTGTCCGATCTGCAACGACGCGAGGCCGATATTGCCGTGCGCCACGTGGCCCCAACACAGCCCGACCTGATCGCGCGCAAAGTGCGCGAAAGTGCCGGACATCTTTATGCCAGCCGTAGCTATCTGAAAACCTTCGGCCCGCTTCGCAGCGTGGACGACGTTGTTGATGCGGATTTCATCGGGATCGGGGCCGAGGAGGAACTGATCAGCTTCCTGCAAGGCTGGGGCCTGCCGGTGAGTGCGGCCAATATTCGGATCGTGGCCGACAGTGGCGGGGCAGGCTGGGAAATGGCGCGCCAAGGGCTGGGCCTTGTACCCATGTCCGAGGATCTGGCGCGCTATTATCCTGAAATGGTGATGGTTTTGCCGGGGCTTGACCCTGTGCCCGTGCCCTATTGGCTGACAGTGCACCGGGAATTGCACAGCTCAAAACGGATCAGGCTGGTGTTTGATCACTTGGTGACGGTGCTGTCGCGCAAAGAGTTGCCGGGGCCTGCGCATTAGGCAGGGGTGGTGGATCAAGATCCACCCTACGCCTGATTTGAGAGTGCGGAGGGGGCTCTGCCCCCACGCGTGCCGCGCCCCCCGGGATATTTCAAAACCAAAGAGTTGTATTGGGTTGTGCTTTGGTTTGCTGGTTTGGCCCTTAAAGGTTGGGATAAATCGGGAACCGATCGCAGAGCGCTTCGACCTCGGCGCGCACTTTAGCTTCGACGTCACCGTTGTCATCGGGGCCATTCGCGGCCAATCCGTTGACCACTTCGACGATCCAATCGGCGATCTGGCGGAACTCTGTCTCGGTAAAGCCGCGGGTTGTGCCCGCAGGTGTGCCAAGGCGGATGCCAGATGTGACCATAGGCTTTTCAGGATCGAAAGGGATACCGTTTTTGTTGCAGGTGATATGGGCGCGGCCCAAAGCGACCTCGGTCGCGTTGCCTTTCACGCCAGCCGGGCGCAGATCGACCAGCATCAGGTGGCTGTCGGTGCCGCCTGATACGATATCAAGCCCGCCTTTCATCAGCTGATCCGCCAAAGCTTGGGCGTTTTTGACGACCTGTTCCTGATAGCTTTTGAACTCAGGACGCAAGGCTTCGCCGAAAGCGGCGGCCTTACCTGCGATGACATGCATCAGCGGGCCACCTTGGATGCCGGGGAAGATGGCCGAGTTGAACTTTTTCGCGAGCGCTTCGTCATCCGTCAGGATCATCCCGCCGCGCGGGCCGCGCAGGGTTTTATGCGTGGTCGTGGTTGCCGCATGGGCATGCGGGAAAGGCGAGGGGTAGATGCCTGCGGCGATCAGACCCGCGTAATGGGCCATATCGACCAGCAGGTAAGCACCAACACTATCGGCAATTTCGCGCATGCGCTTAAAGTCGATGATGCGCGGAATGGCAGAGCCGCCCGCAATGATCAGCTTGGGCTGATGTGCGGTCGCCAGTTCCTGCACCTGATCATAATCCAGCAGGCTGTCCTGTTTGCGCACGCCATATTGGATCGCGTTGTAAATCTTGCCCGACTGGTTCGGGGCGGCCCCATGGGTGAGGTGGCCGCCAGCATCCAGGGACATGCCCAGAATGGTGTCACCGGGTTTGATCAACGCCTGAAACACACCCTGATTGGCCTGCGAGCCAGAGTTTGGCTGCACATTTGCAAAGCCACAGCCAAACAGCTGCTTGGCACGATCAATCGCAAGGTTTTCAGCCACATCCACATGCTGGCAACCACCATAGTAACGGCGCCCCGGATAGCCTTCGGCATATTTGTTGGTCAGGACACTGCCTTGCGCTTCCATCACAGCCGCAGAGACGATGTTTTCCGAGGCGATCAGTTCAATCTCTTTACGCTGGCGCTTCAGTTCGTCCTGCATCGCGGCGAAAAGGGCCGGGTCGCGGGTTTCAAGCGTTTCGGTGAAAAAGCCGTCATCGCGGAAAGTGGCGTTCATGGGGGCAATCCTTTTTAAGGTGGCAGACCAGATTTTGGGCCCTCATAACGCATGTTTGAAGCGCTCTAAAGGCGCAAAACGACCATGAAGATCATGAAGACGGTGCATAGGTTTCGTATCACCGCCTTGCGTTTCCTGTCTGATCATCCCACAACTTATTGGAACCAAAGGACCTCTTGCCGATGCCCAGACCCAAAATCGCCTTTGTGGCCAGCCCCGTGCCCAGCGCCCAAAAAGCACTGAAACTGCTTTCAGGGCAGTATGGCAGTGTTGATCCGGCGGGTGCGGATGTGGTTGTGGCGCTGGGCGGGGATGGCTTCATGCTTGAGACGTTGCATGGGATGCACGATCTTGCCGCGCCCGTTTATGGGATGAACCGGGGCACCGTTGGGTTCTTGATGAATGAATATTCCGAAGATGATCTGAGCGCGCGTCTGGATGCAGCCAAGGAAGAGATTATCAATCCGCTGACCATGACTGCCCTGACGGCGGACGGGCAAATGCATGAAGGGCTTGCGATCAACGAAGTATCCCTGCTGCGCGCCGGGCCACAGGCGGCAAAACTGCGCATTACGGTGGATGGCAAAGTGCGCATGCCCGAACTGGTGTGTGATGGGGCGCTTGTGGCAACGCCTGCGGGGTCAACGGCCTATAACTATTCCGCGCACGGGCCGATCCTGCCGATTGGGTCAGATGTGCTGGCGCTGACGGCCATGTCCGCCTTTCGCCCCCGGCGCTGGCGCGGGGCGCTGTTGCCCAAACGTGCGGTTGTGCGCTTTGATGTGCTGGATGCCGAAAAACGGCCGGTGATGGCAGATTCTGACGGGAATTCTGTTCGGGACGTGGTCAGCGTAGAAATCCGGTCCGAGCCTGATATCGCGCACCGGATCCTTTTCGACCCCGGCCATGGGCTGGAAGAGCGACTGATCCGAGAGCAATTTGTTTAAGACGGGCAGTGCTGTCTTGACGGTGCGCACCCTCGGGGGGCCTGATTTTCAATCAGAAGAAATGCGATCTGGATGGCTGCGCACCACGGTGGGCCGTCTGTTGGCAAGACGAATAAAGGCCGACAGCGCGTCAGCCTCGCTGGCCCGTTCCACATCGCCTGCGGCAACCTGATCGCGCGACCACATCCAGCTTTGGACCGGATCATCGCGCATCGCCCATTCGGGGAACATGCGGATGGTGATCGGGCGATAGACCAGTTGCTGAACATGAACATGCCGGTCATCGGCTTTGATCTTTTCGTAAAGCGTATCAATGGCGTCTTTCGGCCCCTCCAGCAGTTGCAGGTAAAGATCATTGCGGCAGATCAAGGCGCCCGTCATGTCGTGGGCCGCGTTGTGTTTGCGCGCATGCACAAGGATGCCGGACAGGACGGCGGCATCAAATCCAAAGGGGCGCGAGGCGTAAACAAGCTGGTGCATCGGTCGGTCCTGCTGCAAGCGAGGGCGTCCAAAACCCTGTAAAGTCGCGGGACACGTCAACTGTGCGACGGGCTGTCGCGTTTGTCCAGTGCGGCGTTGCCTTGGCAAGGCCTTGATGCTGCCAGATTGGAACGCGATCCTTATTCAGATGTTCTAAAACCGATTTGAAAACAGGCGCGATCCATGCCCCGCATTTTAACAAGCCTTCTTGGTGCCGCGCTGCTGGCTGGTCCGGCAGTGGCCGAAAACCCCACCATGCATGATATGTTATCTTTAAGCGAATTTGTTGGGGATGACCTGTCCAGTCTGATGACCGTGGTCAATACGATCATGCCACAAACCACCCGCGCCGAGATGGTAAGGGCTGATAGTGCGCTTTATCCATTTGAGGATGCCGACTTTTTCCAACTTTATCTTATCCCCAGCAACGGGATCGCGGACGTTCAAGTCAGATGCACGCAACTTGGCGATAACGCCATGGCGTATTATCAACAGGATCCAAATCCCGATACGGGCTTTTATACGAATACTCGTGAGTTTGGGTCCGCGCACTTCATGCCCCAGGCCACCGTTCTGGATTGCAACTTTCAGTTTGTGCGTGATGGCGACTTTTCTCCCTCCGAAATTCAGGCCGCCCTGCGCGACATGCGCGCGCTTCCGGGATCAATCCGGTACGAGGGCGATCCCCTGTTGACCCAGAACATCAACCGTCGGACTTACTTCATGAAGGTCAGCTACGATGGCACAAACACAGGCCATTCGCTGAAAAAAGCGCAACTTATCGTCGGGCCGGGCGGCGTGTCTGTTGCTTTTCGCGCCGTCCTTTCGGCCGCCTACCTCAGCTAGCCACCCGCATAGCCCATGGGCTGCAACGCCGCTTTGATCTCATCCAAGATTGCCGGGTCATCGATCGTTGCGGGCATTTTGAAGTCCTCACTGCCTGCGATTTTCACCATGGTCCCGCGCAGGATTTTGCCCGATCGCGTCTTTGGCAGCCGGTCGATCACTGCAACCAGCTTGAACGCGGCCACTGGCCCGATTTTGTCGCGCACCAGTTTGATGATATCAGCCTTAATCTGATCCTCGGACGTGGTGCAGCCCTTGTTCAGGCAGACAAAGCCCATGGGCAATTGGCCTTTCAGTTCATCGGCCACGCCTATCACGGCACATTCCCCGACATCGGGGTGACCCGCCAGAATTTCCTCCATCGCGCCCGTCGATAGGCGGTGCCCGGCGACGTTGATCACATCATCCGTGCGCGCCATGATATAGAGGTAGCCGTCCTCATCAATCATCCCCGCATCGCCGGTTTCATAGTAGCCGGGGAAGGTGGTGAGATAGGATTTCAGGAACCGCGCTTCTGCGTTCCAAAGCGTGGGCAGGGTGCCGGGGGGCAAGGGCAGCTTGATCGCAATCGCGCCCAGTTGGCCTGTGGGCATCGGCTGCCCCGCCTCGTCCAAAATTTGCACATCATACCCCGGCATCGCGACAGTGGGCGAGCCGATCTTAACCGGCAAAGCCTCGATCCCCGCAGGGTTGCCTGCGATGGTAAAGCCTGTTTCGGTCTGCCACCAGTGGTCATAGACCGGGACGTTCATGACCTTTTGGGCCCATTCAATCGTGTCAGGGTCGGCGCGTTCGCCCGCAAGGTACAATGCGCGCAGGTGCGATATGTCATAGTCTTTGATCATCGCGCCAGTCGGGTCCTCACGCTTGATCGCGCGAAAGGCGGTGGGGGCGGTGAAGAAGCTGCGTACTTTGTGTTCAGCGATAACGCGCCAGAAGGTGGCGGCATCGGGCGTGCCAATCGGCTTGCCTTCAAACACGACCGTTGTGTTGCCCGCGATCAGGGGGGCATAGCAAATGTAGGAATGGCCCACGACCCAGCCCACATCGGACGCGGCCCAGAACACATCGCCGGGGTCGACGTTATAGATGTTCTTCATCGTCCAGTTGAGCGCCACAAGATGCCCCGCGGTCGGGCGCACAACGCCCTTGGGGGCACCCGTGGTGCCGGATGTGTACAGAATATAGGCCGGATGATCGCCGCGCACAGGCACACATTCGGCGGGGGTGACGCCTTGCTGCACGTCATGCCAGTCAAAATCACGGCCCTCAATCAGGTCGGCAACCGCCTGTTCACGCTGCAAAATCACGCAGAAGTCGGGCTTATGGGCAGCCATCTCGATTGCGCCGTCCAGCAGGGGCTTGTATGCGACCACGCGCCCCGGCTCGATCCCGCAGGACCCTGCGATGATTGCCTTAGGCGTCGCGTCATCAATGCGCACGGCCAGTTCATTGGCGGCAAAGCCACCGAAGACAACCGAGTGGATCGCACCAAGGCGCGCGCAAGCAAGCATTGCCTCAAGCGCCTCAGGCACCATCGGCATATAAATGATGACACGGTCGCCCTTTTCGACGCCTTTGGCGCGCAATGCACCGGCAAGCGAGGCCACGCGCGTCTGCAACTCTGCATAGGTGATGGTGGCTTTGGTGTCGGTGACGGGGCTGTCATAGATCATCGCCGCCTGATCCCCACGCCCGTTTGCGACGTGGCGGTCAACGGCATTATAACATGTGTTCACCTCGGCATCGGTGAACCAGCGGTAAAGGGGGGCGTGCGTGTCATCCAACACGGTTTTGGGGGGCGTGACCCAGTCAATGGCCTTGGCCTGCTCCATCCAGAACCCTTGCGGATCGTCTTGCCAGCTTTTGTAGACCTCAGCGTAGCCCATGATCGTCCTCCCCTTGATCGCACCAACTTGTCTAGGCGCGCGCTGCGGGTGGGGCAAGGTCGCAGATCACAGCCGCATTCGGCCTTTGTGAATTTGTTCACAAGTTTGGCCTGCGGCCAATTGGAGGCGCTGCCTCCAAACCTCCGCCATATTTTCATTCAAAAGAAACAAAAAAGGGGGGCATGCAAGTCTGGCACTGCATTGGCTTGCTATGACCATCCAAAACAAGTCTTTGGTTTTCAAATATCCCCCCCGGAGGGTCCGCACCATCAAACACGCGCAAACGCCAGCTTCAGTACGTAGGGTGGGTTATGAACCCACCACCCCCTATCCGTAATGCGCCACGGGCGTGCCCGCCAAAGCGGCCATATTCAATAAACCACGGGCGGTAATTGATGGCGTCACAATATGGGCCCGATTGCCCATGCCCATCAGGATCGGGCCGACCTCTAACGCGCCACCCTTCATCTTTAGAATGTTGCGCACGCCTGAGGCAGCGTCTGCATTGGCAAAGATCAGGCAATTCGCAGGCCCTTCCATATGGGCGGCGGGGAAAACGCGGGCGCGCAGTTCGGGATCCAGGGCGGAATCTGCGTGCATCTCGCCCTCATAGGCAAAATCGCGCGGGGCGGCATCAAGGATCTCCATCGCAGCGCGCATCGTGCGCCCAGAGGCATTATCCAGATTGCCAAATTGGCTATGCGAACACAGCGCAATATTGGGCGAAATCCCAAAGCGGCGGATGTGGCGGGCGGCCCCTATCGCGGTCTCGGCGATCTCTTCGGGGGTAGGCTCAGAGCGGACTTGCGTATCGGCCACAAACAATGGCCCATCTTCAAGGATCAGCATCGACAGGGCAGCAACAGGATGATGGTCTTGGGTGCCCAAAATCTCGGTCACATATTTCAAATGCCACAGGTACTGCCCGAAGGTGCCGCAAATCAGACTATCCGCATCGCCACGTTCGACCATGACTGCGCCAATGGCCGTGGTGTTGGTGCGCATGATCGCCTTCGCAAGGTCCGGGGTTACGCCCCGGCGGCCCATGATGGTGTGATAGCTGTTCCAATAGGCGCGATAACGCGGATCATTTTCGGGGTTCACCACTTCAAAATCTGCACCCGGACGGATCTTAAGCCCGGCACGTTCGCAGCGGCGCGCGATCACATCGGGACGGCCAATGAGGATCGGCAGTTCGGTGGTTTCTTCAATGATCGCCTGTGAGGCCCGCAAAACCCGCTCGTCCTCGCCCTCGGCGAATACGATCTTGCGTGCGGCCGACCGGGCGGCTTCAAACACCGGGCGCATCAGCAGGGCGGACTTAAAGACCGACCCATCAAGCGCGGTTTTATAGGCTTTCATATCGGCAATGGGACGCGTGGCGACGCCGGTTTCGCAGGCGGCGTTGGCGACAGCGCTGGCAACGACGCCGATCAGGCGCGGATCAAACGGCTTGGGGATCAGGTAATCTGGACCGAAGGTCAGCTTTTCGCCCGAATAGGCGGCGGCTGCCTCGGCGCTTGTGGTGAGGCGCGCAAGTTCGGCGATGCCTTCCACGCAAGCGATTTTCATCGCGTCATTAATTTCGGTCGCGCCCACATCCAAAGCGCCACGGAAGATGAACGGAAAGCAGAGCACGTTATTGACTTGATTGGGAAAATCACTGCGGCCTGTGGCGATAATCGCCTTTGGATTGGCTTGCCGGGCAAGAGCGGGATCAATTTCGGGGTTGGGGTTTGCAAGGGCAAAGATGATCGGGGCATCGGCCATTTTCTTGACCATGTCAGGGGTCAAAACACCAGGGCCAGAAAGGCCCAAGAACAGATCAGCGCCCGCGATGACGTCATCCAAAGTCGCCGGTGTCGTGCCTTGCGCATACGCCGCCTTTTGCGGGGTCATGTCCTTTTCGCGGCCCTGATAAACCAGACCTTCGATATCGCAAAGCCAGACATTTTCGCGCTTTACACCCAGCTTGAGCAACATATTCAGACAGGCAATCCCCGCCGCACCGCCACCGGTCGATACGATTTTGATGTCTTCAAATTTCTTATCCGCAACGCGCAGCGCATTGGTCGCGGCAGCACCCACAACAATGGCGGTCCCGTGCTGGTCGTCATGGAAAACGGGGATGTTCATCCGCTCGCGGCAGATTTGTTCAACGATGAAACAATCGGGGGCTTTAATGTCTTCAAGGTTGATCGCCCCAAAGGTCGGTTCCAGCGCGCAGACGATATCAGCAAGGCGTTCGGGGTCGGGTTCATTCAATTCAATATCAAAGCAGTCGATATTGGCGAATTTTTTGAACAGGACGGCTTTGCCTTCCATCACAGGCTTGGATGCAAGCCCGCCGATGTTGCCAAGCCCCAGCACAGCAGAGCCATTTGTGACCACCGCCACCAGATTTCCGCGCGCTGTATAGTCGCGTGCAGTGTCGGGGTTGCCCTTGATTTCAAGACAGGCCTCGGCCACGCCGGGCGAATAGGCGCGCGCCAGATCGCGGCCATTGGCAAGGGGTTTGGTGGCGCGGATTTCCAGCTTACCGGGTTTTGGAAACTTATGGTAATGCAGCGCTGCATCGCGCAGATCCTTGTCGTCTGATGTGTCCATGATCATCCCCTCCCAAGGATATAGTTTAATATTAAACTATATTGCGATATCGCGTCTATTGCAGTGCAAGTCACTAAGCACGCTTTTCCCATAGTTGCAAATCAAGGTAAAGAAACCATAACGATCCGTGGGTTGCATACCCGCGCCCAAAGCCGCAATCTGTGCCCCAACAACGGAGTGCCTAATGTCCCTGATTGATGCTGCCAAACGGGTCCGCGAAAACGCCTATGCGCCTTATTCGCAGTTCAAGGTTGGCGCGGCCATTCGCGCAGCCTCTGGCGCTATATATACAGGGTGCAACGTCGAAAACGTCGCCTATCCTGAAGGGACATGTGCCGAAGCCGGGGCCATCGCAGCAATGGTCGCCGCTGGCGAGATCCAAATCGCCGCTGTCGCCGTCATCGCCGACAGCCCCAAGCCAGTCAGCCCTTGCGGCGGGTGTCGCCAGAAACTGGCAGAGTTCGGCAGCGCAGACGCACAGGTGACCCTTGCCACAATCGAGGGGGCGACCCAAGAGACCACCATCGGCACACTGCTGCCCGGTGCCTTCGACCAAGACTATATGTCGAAGGTCTAGGGCATGGACGCCCGTGCGATCATCGCGACAATCCGGCGCAAAGAAACGCCAAGTGCCGCAGACCTGCATTGGTTCGCTGACGGGCTTGCCAGCGGTGCTGTGTCGAATGCGCAAGCCGGGGCCTTTGCCATGGCCGTTTGTCTGAATGGGCTTGGGCCAAAGGGGCGCGTTGCGCTGACGGAGGGCATGCGCGACAGCGGCGATGTCCTGACGTGGGATCTGAACGGGCCGGTGCTGGATAAACATTCCACCGGTGGGGTGGGCGATTGCGTCTCGCTGATCCTTGCGCCGATGCTCGCGGCTTGCGGGGCTTACGTGCCGATGATTTCGGGCCGGGGGCTTGGGCACACGGGCGGCACGCTGGATAAACTCGAAGCGATCCCAGGGCTTTCGACAACTGTCGATGAGGCTAAACTGCGTCGCATTGTGCGCGACGCAGGCTGCGCTATCGTCGGGGCCACCGGCCAGATCGCCCCTGCAGACAGGCGGCTTTATGCGGTGCGGGATGTGACCGCGACCGTCGAAAGCATCGACCTGATCACGGCCTCGATCCTGTCCAAGAAACTGGCCGCAGGCACCGACGCGCTGGTGCTTGACGTCAAGGTCGGGTCAGGTGCGTTCATGAAAACCGCAGATGACGCCCGCGAACTCGCGCAATCCTTGGTGGGTGCGGCAAACGGCGCTGGGTGCCCGACAACAGCACTTATTACCGGTATGAATCAACCGCTTGCCCCCGTCCTTGGCAATGGTCTGGAAGTTGGCATCTGCATGGAAGTCCTTGCCGGCGAAGACAGCGCCCCGCGCCTTAAGACACTCGCCATCGACCTTGGCGTGACGCTTCTGGCGCTTTCTGGCAGCACGCCGGAAACGGCGCGCGCCAAGCTGGAAAAAGCGCTGTCTTCAGGGGCCGCGATGGAACGCTTCGCCAAAATGATCGCCCACCTTGGCGGCCCGCCTGATATGGACGCCGACTGGCATACGCACCTTCCCAAAGCGCGCGTCGTCGGTGACGTGGTCGCGCCCACCGACGGGCATATCGCCGCGATCAACGGCGAGGCGCTGGGCCTTGCGGTGGTTGCCATGGGCGGCGGGCGACGGGTTGAAACGGACCGGCTGCATTATGGTGTTGGCTTTTCAGATGTGGTCGGCCTTGGGGATAATGTCAGTAAGGGTCAGCCGTTGGCTACAATCCACGCGGCCAGCGAAGATGATGCGGTCGCTGCGGCCAAAGCGCTGCAATCCGCTGTGACAATCGGCGAAGCGCCGACGCCTGCCCAACTTATCCATGAAAAGGTCACGACATGAGCCGCGCCTTCCTTATCGTTATCGACAGCGTCGGCATTGGCGGTGCCCCCGATGCGCATGAATACTTCAATGGCACGACCCCTGACACCGGGACCAATACGGTGGGGCATATCGCACAGGTCTGCGCGAGGGGCGGCGCGGATATTGGGCGCAATGGACCTTTAAATGTGCCAAACCTCGCAGCGCTTGGCCTTGGCAAAGCGATCCAACTTGCCTCTGACCTTGCGGCCCCCGGATTCGAGACCACGCCAACCGGGGCTTGGGGGGCGGCGACTGAAATTTCTCGCGGGAAAGACACACCGTCAGGCCATTGGGAACTTGCAGGCGTGCCGGTCCCGTGGGACTGGCACATTTTCCCCGACACGAACCCGGCCTTCCCGGATAATTTGATCGTTGAAATCTGCCAAAAGGCAGGCACCGGTGGCACGCTTGCCAATTGCTATGCCTCTGGGACGGATGTGATCGAAGAACACGGCGCGCGGCACGTCAAAACCGGCTGGCCGATCTGCTATACATCGGTGGACAGCGTGCTTCAGATCGCTGCGCACGAAGAACACTTTGGGTTGGAACGGCTTCTGAAACTCTGCGAAGACCTTGCCCCGACGCTGCACGCGATGAAGCTTGGGCGGGTGATCGCGCGCCCTTTTGTGGGCGATGGGTCCGGTCAATTCGAACGCACCGAGAACCGGCGCGACTTTGCCATTGATCCACCGGCCCCAACAATTTGCGATGACGTGTCGGCGGCGGGGCGCGACGTGCATGCCATTGGAAAGATTGGGGATATCTTTTCGATGCGGGGCATTACAGACAGCCGCAAAGGGCGGGACCGTGCCTTGATGGCGCATTTAAACGACCTTGTTGAAACAGCCAAACCCGGTTCGCTGACCTTCGCCAATTTCGTCGAATTCGATAGTGAATACGGACACCGCCGCGACGTGGCGGGCTATGCGCGCCACCTTGAATGGTTTGACGCAGCACTTGGCGCGCTTCTTACCAAACTCACCCCCGATGATCTGCTGATCGTCACCGCCGACCACGGCAATGACCCCACATGGGTCGGGACTGACCATACCCGCGAACGGGTGCCGGTGCTGGTCCACGGGATCGGGCACAAGGAACTGGGGCAGGTGGGGTTCATTGACGTGGCAGCCTCAGTCGCCGCGCACCTTGGGGTGGAACATTCAGGCAAAGGACGCAGCTTTTTATGACGTTTCAATCCATGCCGAAGGTGGAACTTCACCTGCACCACGAAGCCGCAGCACCCCCGTCTTTCATTCGCAATCTGGCGCGCAAGAAGAAGATCGACATTGATCGCATTTTCGACACCGACGGGAACTATGTCTTTGAAAACTTTGACCACTTCCTCAAAGTCTACGACGCGGCTTGCCTGCCATTGCAAACCCCCGAAGACTTTCACGCGCTAACGCTTGCTGCTTTGGAGGAAACCGCCAAGCACGGGGTCATCTACTGCGAAACTTTTGTTTCGCCCGATTTCTGCGGTGGGGGCGATGTGTCGGCATGGCGCGAATACCTTGCAGCAATGCAAGAAGCCTCGGATCAGGCCGAACGCACCCACGGGATCATCCACCGGACCATTGTGACCTGCCTGCGCCACGAAGGGCCCGAACAAGCCAAGACAGCCGCCCTTTGCGCCGCTGAAACCGCAAGCGACTATATGGTCGGCTTTGGGATGGCGGGGGCCGAGATGATGGGCCGCCCCGGCGATTTCGCCTACAGCTTTGATATGGCGCGCGAAGCGGGGCTGCACCTGACCTGCCACGCAGGCGAATGGGGCGGGCCGGATATGGTGGCAGACACGATCCGCGACCTACGCGTGCGCCGCATCGGCCACGGGATTAATGCGGCAAAAGACGAAGGCTTGATGGAACAGATCGCCGAACAAGGCATCGTGCTTGAGGTCTGCCCCGGATCAAACGTCGTGCTGAAAGCAGTCGAAAGCTGGAATGCCCATCCGATCAAGCGCTTGCGCGACGCAGGTGTGAAGGTCACTGTTTCAACCGATGATCCACCCTTCTTCCACACCACCATGACCAAAGAATTTGAGATGCTGCACCGCACTTTTGGGTGGATTGAGGACGATTTCAAAGCTCTGAACACCACCGCCATTGATGCGGCCTTTTGTGATGCCGCCACCCGTACCGCCATCAAGAAAAGATTGGACACCGCATGACCGACCACCTGACCCATGTCACCCATCCGCTTGTGCAGCACAAACTGACGTTGATGCGCAAAACCGATACCTCCACCGCCGTGTTCCGGCAGCTTTTGCGCGAAATAAGCCAGCTTCTGGCTTATGAGGTCACGCGCGAACTGCCGATGACAACCGAACAGATCGAAACGCCGATCCAATCCATGGACGCACCCGTGCTGGATGGGAAAAAGCTGGCGCTTGTGTCGATCCTGCGGGCAGGAAACGGGCTGCTGGATGGCATCCTTGAGTTGATCCCATCGGCACGGGTGGGCTTTGTTGGGCTTTACCGGGATGAAGAGACGCTGAAGCCCGTCGAATACTACTTCAAAGTACCGACCGAACTGTCGGACCGCTTGGTCATCGCGGTTGATCCGATGCTGGCGACCGGCAATTCCTCGGTCGCGGCCATTGATAAGCTGAAAGAGGCAGGGGCGACAAATATCCGATTCCTCTGCCTGCTGGCGGCACCCGAGGGCATCGCGCGCATGAAAGAGGCACATCCAGATGTGCCCATCGTGACGGCTGCGGTTGATCGTCATCTGAACGAAAACGGCTATATCGTGCCCGGCCTTGGGGATGCAGGGGACCGGATGTTCGGTACGAAATAGGTCAAGAAGACCTTTACAGACTTGGGGCGTTCGGGCATCCTGACACAAGATTTAGTGGGGGTTACAATGAAACGACTGGGATTTGCAGGCGCTGCCACGCTTGCTGTTTTGACAAGTGCAACCGCGATCGGGCAGACATCCGCGATACCAGCCGAATTTCCACCGGCCAGCTTTACCGGCAACCAATATGTGGACAGTCAGGGCTGCGCCTTTATCCGCGCCGGGCGCAATGGCACGGTGAACTGGGTGCCGCGCGTGAACCGCAGCCGCGATCAGCTTTGCAACTTCCAGCCGACATTCGCAGATGCGACCGCAACAGCCGCCCCAGCGCCAACCCCTGCCGCACGGGTCGCACCGCTTGATGCGCCGGTCATCGAAATTACAGCGCCGCCGCCACAGCCCCGCAACCCGTTGCGGGATTTGTTCCGCGCAGCACCGGCTGCGGCAGCGGTTGAAGATGCCCCCATCACAACTGTGGCGTCGATCCCTGCAGAACCCGCAGCCGCAGCCGCAGCCGCACCCGTGGTCGCAGCGCCAGAGCCTATCGAGATCGCAGCCCCAGAACCCATCGCTGCACCGCGACCGACAATCACCTTGGCGCAAGCCTGCGACGGGCGCTTTGGTATCCAGGCAGGATTCATCAGTGCCAGTACAGGCAATCCCATCGACTGCGGGCCTGCACCGCAAGTGGCCGCAGCCACCCCGGTACCTGTGATCGCACCCACGCCGGCACCCATTGCAGCGCCTGTATCAGCGCCCGAACCGCGCCGGATCACATTGGCCGAGGCCTGCGCCGAGATTGGGACCACCGGATACCGCTACATCAGCGCACAAACCGGTCAGCCCATTTCGTGCCCCGGCAATGGGCAAGTGGTCTCTGCACCATCGGCGGCGGGCATCTTCGGGACGCTGTTCCAACGGGGTGCCGTGCCCGCATCAAACCCGACTGCTGCACCGCACGCAACGACGCGGCCCCCTTCCAGCTATGAACGGGTCTGGGGCGATGGACGACTAAACGCACAGCGCGGGCTGCCCTCAGCGGTAGCCGCAGCACCAAAACCAACACCTGTCGCCAAAGCACCCGCCGCAGCCGCGCTGCAACAGCAGGCACGGGTGTCAACGCGCACAGCGCCGCAAAGCGCAACCGGGCTGACACATCGCTATGTTCAGGTCGGCACATTCGGCGACCACGGTAACGCCGATCGGCTGATCCAGCGGCTTGGGGCTGCTGGGCTTCCGGTTGGGGCCGGGGCGACGGGTGGGATGAAGATTGTTGCGGTCGGACCATTCGGATCACAGGCCGAGCTTCAGCGCGCCCTGCAAACCGTGCGCGGCATGGGATTTAGCGACGCGTTTCTGCGGAACTAAGGGGCCTGCTTTGAAAGGCCCTGCGGGTGATTGCAGGGCTTTTGTTATGTGGGGGTCAAAAATCGCAGATGCCCTGCAGTCCGACCCATGCGCCATCCGTCATCAACGGGGGCGCATCAACACCGGCAAGCGGGTCAGCTTGGGCAAGGGCAGGCAGATTGGCATAGGTTGCATAAGGCGTGGCAGGCACGCGGGCGGCATCAAAGCTGTCGCGCAAAGCACCAAAATCTGCTGCCGGAAAGTCGCGATCAACCAAAGCTTGCGCATAGTTCTTCAGGGCTGCAGGCGGCAGGTCCCCGGTGGTAAATAGGGTCAGTGTGGTGCGCATGCCGGCAGCCTCTAGGATCGGGGCAAGGGGGTCTTTGGCGACGCGCTGGCTATGGGCGGAAAGAACGTAACCCGCTGTAATCGCAGGATCATCTGTCTGTTCCGGGATGTCTTTATCCAGCACAATAATTCCGCCAGGCAATGCTACGGCAGCCTGAAAGCCTGTTGGGGCAACAACAATCTGTCCCGCAGCCTCTGGCCCCAATAGGCGGCGATGCAATTGGGCCAAGGCCTGACGGCCCTGCGCGCCGCGACAGCTTGGGCCGGTCAGAAACTGCATATGGCCCAGCACAGTCGCGCCAATCTCACTGCGCTTGGATTGGGGAACTGCGGCAAGGGTCTGATCGCGCAAAAAACCCGGCAGCCACATCACGCCTGCGGCCACAACGGCGGCGATGATCAGTGCGGTGGGCAAAAGCCGTAAGCGCGGCGGGTCAGGGCGGACCTCAAGCAGGGTTTTGCGTACAGTCTCGATCGCATCAATCATGATGTCGTCTGAAACGATCAGCGTCTCATCAACCTCAGCGTCGGGGGCGAAACGGGCGGGGCGATCACCGGGATTAAGACGGGTGACAGCGGCCAAAGCCCAATGGGATAAGGCCAATCCAGACCCATCCGCAATGACTAAAGTTGCATCACCAAAGGACACAATCACATCGCGCGGATCATGCTCTGGGCTTTCTTGCCAGATGCCTTCGCTTTCCAGTCGTGTGTATTCTTTAAGGGCTGTCATGCGCCTGATATGCTTTTCTTTTGAATGTAACGACTCTTCAACCAAAGCGGTAGGGCTATTCGAAATGGACAAAGGGAAATGGTGAAAATTAAGTGTATCTTACGAACGCTGCGACCTTTGGCAATTTGACATTGATATCAATGGGTTTGCCGGATCTTTTCGCATGCGAAAAAGGGATTTCGCGGCGAAAATCATGGGGCATAACTGATTGTTAATTGGCGGGTGATAGGCAAGGCCAAGGTGTGGCGTCGTTGGTTTTTGGTGAAGGAATAGGGGCATGACATTTACCCCAACAGTGGTCGGAACGGGGCTTGCAGGGTATGCGTTCCTGCAACGCACGGCAGATACGCAAAAGGCGCTGCTTGCGCAAAGTCCGCAAATCGCGCGGGAAACAAGCAGGTTCGCAGAACGGTTGCCCGATATCCAATCCTCTGACCAATTGATGGAGGATCGGGCGCTGCGAAAAGTGGCGCTTGGGGCGTTCGGTCTGCTGGATGATCTGGACAATAACGGGTTCATCAAACAGATCCTCGATTCCGACCTTGATGATCAGGATTCACTGGCCAATCGTCTGGCTGACAAACGCTATCTTGCACTTGCGCAAGCGTTCAATTTCTCGGGTAGCGGCGGGCCTGCGCTGCCGCAGGCCGAAACCCCTGATGATATCGCAGCGAAATTGGCTGGGCTGAAAACGGTCGATGATCTTTTGTCCGACCGCAGTTTGCTGCGGGCCACCCTTGATAAATTCGGGTTGGGGGATCAGGCCGAGAACAGGTATTTCCTTGAACAGGTGCTGACATCAGACCTGTCTGATGATGCGTCTTTCGTGAACCGGCTATCAGACCCTAATCTGGTGGCTTTCGCAGAAGCATTTGATTTCGCAGGAAAATCATCTGCACAAGATCGCCTTACAAATATCGCGGCTGTTTTCACGGATCAATTCGAAACCATCCCCACCGCTGATGATCTGCTTGCCAATGAACCCCTGCTGAAAGAGGCGCTTGCGCTGTTTGAGCTTGAGAATGCGATCTATGATCAGACCTTTTTGCGCGATGCGCTGACGTCTGATGTGGCGGACGCAGATTCGTTTGCCAATCAGCTGGAAGACAAACGCTATCTGGCGCTGTCCAAGGCTTTTGGCTACGGCAACCCGCCGGTGGATATCAACGGGGATCCGTTGCTGGATGAAAACGGCGACCCAGTGGTCGAGAAAAGCAAGCTTGAGGTGCTTGTCGAGACCGTCAATGAACGTGATAGCGGCGCACAAACGGCCGAGGATTTCTTTCAAGACATCCCGCTGATGCTGGCGACACTCAACGTCTTTGATATCCCGCAAGGTTTGGAAGAAACCGAATTCACGCGGCGTGTTCTGACGTCAGATCGCAGTGATCCGAACGCGCTTGTAAATGTTTTCCCCGATCAGCGGTTCACCGTTCTGGCGAACGCTTTCAACTTCCAAACCCCAAATGCAGAACGGGTTTACCCTGCTGGATTTGTTGAACAAATCACCCAGAACTATCTTGATCAACAATTCGAAATTGGGGTTGGCGCAGCCGATCAAAGCATGCGTGTCGCGCTTGCCTTTGGAGGGGACCTGACAGATGTTGTCGCGCTTGGCAGTACCAATAACGCGCGTTGGTTTTCCATCATGTCTTCTAACGTATTGCGCGAGGTGTTTGATACAGCGCTTGGCCTGCCCGACGCCTTTGGCACGCTCAACATTGATCAACAGCTGACAGAATATGAAAAGCGGGCAGAGGCGATATTTGGCACCAGCGAAGTCGCCGATTTCATCACGCCCGAAAAGCTGGATGAAATCCGCGACCGCTATCTGCTGCAAGCCTCAATTCAAGGCAGCGGCGGCACAGGGCCAACAAACGCAGCACTGTCGCTGCTATCCGCGATCCCGCGCTAAAGGGTCTTGGCGGCTTTGCGCAGTTCGAATTTCTGGATTTTGCCGGTCGATGTTTTGGGCAGTTCTTGAAACACCACCGCCTTGGGGCATTTGAATCCGGCCAGACGTTCGCGGGTGAAGGCGATGATTTCAGACGCCTCGGCCGCGGCCCCTTCTTTCAACTCAACAAAGGCGCAGGGCACTTCGCCCCATTTGTCATCGGGCTTGGCCACTACCGCACAAAGGTTCACCGCCGGATGATGCATCAAAGCGCCCTCCACCTCAACGGATGAGATATTCTCGCCACCCGAGATGATGATATCCTTGGCCCGATCCGAAATCTGGATGTAGCCGTCGGGATGTTGGATGGCGAGGTCTTCGGAATGGAAATACCCACCCGCAAAGGCCTTGGCCGTTGCCTCTGGGTTCTTCAGATAGCCCTTCATCACCGCATTCCCACGGATCACAATCTCGCCTTGGGTCGCGCCATCTTTGGTGACTTGCTGCATTTGATCATCCATCACAGTGATGTCTTCGATCATCGGAAAAGCCACACCTTGGCGGGCCTTGATCGCGGCTTGTTCATCTGCAGGCAGGCTGTCCCAATCGCTGTTCCAGACACATTCGGTCACATGCCCATAGGTTTCGGTCAGCCCATAAACCTGCATCACATTGAACCCCAGCTTGCCAATCGCGGCCAAGGTCGCGGGGGCAGGGGGCGCGCCTGCGGTGAAGACATCAACCGTGTGATCAAAGCTGCGCCGCTCATCATCGCGCGCATTCACAAGCAGGTTCAGCACAATCGGCGCCCCGCCAAAATGGGTCACGCCATGATCGGCAATCGCCGCATAAATCGCCCCCGCCGTCACATCGCGGCAGCAAACCACAGTGCCACCAAGGGCGGGCAACATCCATGTGTGGTTCCAGCCGTTGCAGTGGAACAGCGGCACGATTTGCAGATAAATCGGATACAGCGTCATCTGCCAACTGATCGGCGTGCCCAGCGTCATCAGGTAGGCACCGCGATGATGATAGACGACACCCTTGGGCCGTCCGGTCGTGCCGGAGGTATAGTTCAGCGCAAGGCTTTCCCATTCATCCGTTGGCATGATCCAGTCAAAATCAGAATCGCCAGTCGCCAGAAAATCTTCGTAATCAATCTGTTCGCCGATGCCGGCCACGCCGGCCATGGGGTCGGGAACCTCGACGATACCGGGGGGCGGGCCGTCCATTAAGTCAATCGCCTGCATCAATAAGGGCAGGAATTGGCTGTCCACCACAACCACTTTCGCGCCCCCATGATCAAGGATGTAGGCGATGGTATCCGCATCAAGACGCGTGTTGATCGTGTTCAGAACCGCGCCGCAAGCGGGCACGCCAAAGGCGGCCTCGGACTGGGCGGGGATGTTGGGCAGAATGGTGGCAACCACATCGCCGGGCTTCACCCCGATCTGCACAAGGGCCGAGGCAAAGCGGCTGACCCGCGCATGGTAATTGCGATAGGTCAGGCGCAAATTTCCGTAGATCAGCGCCGTGCGTTCTGGGAAGACCTTAGCGGCCCGCGCAAGGTGGCTGAGCGGCGTGAGCGCCACATGATTGGCGGCACATTTGTCCAGCCCCGTTTCATCTGCCATCCATCCCATTTGCATCCTCCCGTGCGCGCATTGCGCGCTAAGTATTGCGCTCTCGCTGCGCGTTTGGAAGAGTGAAAACGAAGAGGGCCATCAATGATACCACATTCAAGCGCGTCGGGTCTGGCGGCCATCCTTGTACTTATGGGTATGTTCACCTTGGGCGCGTCAGATAATCTGTTGCGGCTGATCACTGCTGACAGTTCGCTGGCGCAGTTTCATTTGCTGCGCAGCCTTTTCGTTTTGGCGATGATTGGGGCTGCGGCTTTGACTGGGTTTGTTGCGATCCGCCCGAAAAAATGGGGCGCTGTGTTGGCCCGCTCGGCCCTCGTGACTGTGGCGATGATCATCTATTTTGGTTGCCTGTCAATCATGCCCATCGGGATCGCGGTGGCTGGATTATTCACAGCCCCCCTGTTTATCGTGCTGATTTCGGTCGTCTTTCAGGGCAAAACCGTGGGCTGGGTCCGTTGGCTGGCCGTTGTGGTTGGCTTTGCGGGCACGCTTTTGGTGATCCGCCCGGACCCGGCTGATCTGGATTTGATCGCCTTTTTGCCCATCGTTGCGGGGTTGTTTTATGCAAGCGGCGCCGTTGCAACCCGTGCCTGGTGCGAAGGCGAAAGCACGATGGCGCTGACTTTTGTCTTCTTTGCGATGCTTATGATTTGCGGCGCGATTGGCTGTTTGGTTTTGCCGGACGCTGACAGCTTTGCGGTGCGTGGTTGGATGCCTTTGACGTCTGCCAATATGCTGTGGATTGCCGTCCAAGCCGTGGGTGCGATGATCGGAATTGCCTTGTTGTTCCGGGCCTATCAGGTCGGCGATGCCGGATTTGTCGCGGTGTTTGAATATTCGCTTCTGATCTTTGCAAGCATCTGGGCTTACGTGCTTTGGGGCGAAACGGTGCCGCCCTTGGCGCTGGTCGGTATGGTCCTGATCGCGGTGGCGGGGGTGGTGATTTCGCTGCGACATGATCCATGATCATCTCGCCCGGTCGCCGCCTTATCTTTGCCCATGCCCCGAAAACCGGCGGTACAGCCGTGGCTTTGGCGCTTGAGGCGCGGGCGATGAAGGATGACATCCTGATTGGGGACACGCCCAAGGCGGTGCGGCGGCGCAACCGTTTGAAAGGCGCGAAGGCCGCGGGACGGTTGTGGAAACACAGCACTTTACGCGATGTTGAGGGGCTGGTGAGCCGCGAAGAGATGGCCGAGATGTTTGTGTTTACGTTGACGCGCAATCCGTGGGATCGGCTGGTCAGCTATTATCACTGGCTGCAGGATCAGCGCTTTGATCATCCGGCTGTGGGGGTCGCTAAGTCTATGAGTTTCAGCGACTTTCTGAACCATCCTGCCATCTTGCCCAGTTTCACCTCTGCCCCGATTGCCGCGATGACGACCGATGGGGCAGGGGTGGATCATGCGGATTTGGTGATCCGCTTGGAACATTGGGCTGAGGATGCAGCACCATTGTTCGCACATCTTGGCTTTGATCTGATGCTTGAGCGGGTGAATGCGTCCAAGCGGGATCGTGACTATCGTCGGTATTATTCGGACGCAGATGCCGCCCTTGTCGTCCAAGCCTGCGCGCAGGATATCGCGCAGGGTGGCTATCGGTTCGACTAGCTGGCTTTCAGCACGCCGCGCGCGATTTGATCGGCTTCGATGGATTCAAACAGCGCTTTAAAGTTCCCCTCGCCAAAGCCATCATCGCCTTTGCGTTGGATGAATTCAAAGAAGATCGGGCCAATGACGGTTTTGGAGAAGATTTGTAAAAGGATGCGGGTTTCGCCGCCATCCACCACGCCTTCGCCGTCGATCAGGATGCCGTGTTTCTTCATCCGCTCCAGCGGTTCATCGTGATCGACCACCCGGGTTTTGGAGAGATCATAGTAGGTTTCGGGTGGTGGCGGCATGAACTTCAGCCCGCGCGCCGCGATTTCATCCGTGGCCGCATAGATATCACGGGCACCCACAGCGATGTGCTGGATACCTTCGCCATTGTAGCGCTTGAGGTATTCGACGATCTGCCCTGTTTCGCCCCGGTCTTCGTTGATCGGAATGCGGATGCGCCCACAGGGCGATGTCAAAGCGCGCGATAAAAGGCCGGAATGTTTGCCTTCAATATCAAAAAAACGGATTTCTTTGAAGTTGAAGAGGTCTCCGTAGAAGCGGAACCAGACGTCCATGTTGCCTTTGTGGACGTTGTGCGTGAGGTGGTCGAGGTAGTGGAAGCCGACACCTTCGGGGTGGGTTTTGGCGACCCAGTCGAATTCGGCATTGTAGGGGTTGGCTTCGTAATATTGGTCGATGAAGTAGATCAGTGACCCGCCGATCCCTTTGACCGCGGGCACGTCCATGGTTTTTGCGCCCGTGTAGGGTTCTGCCCCTTTGGCCACCGCATGGGCGAACGCGTGCTGGGCATCTACAACCCGCCACCCCATGGAGGGCGCGCAGGGGCCGTGTTCTTTAACGAACTCAAACCCGTGCGTGCCGGGTTCATTGTTGATGATGTAAGTGATGTCGCCTTGCTGCCAAAGCTCGATTGCTTTGGTTTTGTGATTGGCGGTGTGGGTGTAGCCCATTTTCGTGAAGAGGTCGCGCAATTGCTGTGGGTCTTCATGCGCAAACTCTACGAATTCGAACCCGTCGGTACCCGCGGGGTTGGCGTCGCTGATCGTGGCTTTGGGGGCGTCGTGGGGGAAGGGGCCCATTGCTGTGTCTCCTCTGGTTAGTGCGAAGATAGTGCAAGTGTTGTGCGAAGTGCGCGCGTCTTTTGGTGTTCTTCTTGCAATATTTGCGGAAAAGTTGCGTGATAATCTACCTTGTGCGATGTTTGCGCATGGATGATCTTGATCTCACGGATTTACGTCTTCTTCATGCTTTGCAGCGCAATGCACAAAGCACGGCGGCAGAACTGTCGGACTTACTGAATCTTTCGGCCTCACAAATTGGTCGCCGTCGTCAGCGCCTTGAGGCAGAGGGCTATATCACTGGCGTCACTGCCCGTGTGGATGCCAAAAAGCTGGGTCTGTCAGTGCAGGCATTCATTCAGGTGCAAACCGGTGCCCATGCTGCGGAAACCCATGGTGCGTTTCGCAAGCTGGTGGATCGCCAGCCCGAAATTATTGCCGCTTGGACCATGACGGGGGAGGCGGATTATATGTTGCGCGTTGTTTGCGCGGACCTTGCCGCATTGAACCGGTTGGTGCAGGATGTGCTGCTGCCGCACCCGTCGATTGGACGGGTGCAGAGCCAGATTGTGATGGAAGAGCTGAAGGACGCCATCGCCCTTCCGCTGGATGTTTAGGCGGCTTTGGCCTTTGTACCGAAGCGTCCGTAGAACGTCTGGTTCTTGTCGCCCATTTCGCGCAAAAGCGCGGGCGTTGTGAACCGTTCGCCGAACTCTGCTGTTAATTGATCGCAGCGTTCTGCGGCGTAGGGCGTGCCGATCATATCAAGCCAGCTGAACGGCCCGCCGGACCATGGCGCAAAGCCCCAGCCAAGGATCGCGCCCACGTCGCCTTCGCGGATGTCCTCAAGCACGCCTTCTTCGAGTGCCCGTACTGCTTCGAGTACTTGGGCGAAGAGCAGGCGGTGCTGCACGGTTGTGAGGTCTGGCTGTTCGTCGGCGACCGCGTATTTCGCGCTGAGGCCCTCCCAAAGCCCTTGGCGTTTGCCTTTGTCGTCGTAGGCATAAAAGCCGCTGTTGGATTTGCGGCCCAAACGTCCTTCGTCGAACATCCAGAACAGCACTTCGTCCTGCGCGTCATCATACGCATCGCCCATCGCGGCCTTTGTCGCTTTCGCGATTTTGACGCCAAGGTCGATTGAGGTTTCATCCGTTAATTGCAAAGGCCCCAGCGGCATGCCGACCAGTTTGGCGGCGTTTTCGATCAGCGCGGGCGCGACCCCTTCCTTCACCATCCGAATGCCTTCGTTAATGTAGGGGATGATGCAGCGGTTGGCGTAAAAGAAGCGTTCATCGTTCACGACAATCGGCGTTTTGCGGATCTGGCGCACATAGTCGAGCGCTTTAGCGACGGCCTCGGGGCCTGTCTCTTTGCCCTTGATGATCTCGACCAGCATCATCTTGTCCACGGGGGAGAAGAAGTGGATGCCGATGAATTTGGCCGGGTCTTTGGCCGCGTTGGCCAGTTCGGTGATTGGCAGGGTGGATGTGTT
>CAYPVL010000035.1:26847-30843 GCA_964414165.1 uncultured Cognatiyoonia sp. | reverse complement strand
GGGCGATAATCTCATGGCCATTCTCAAGCTCGACCCGAAATGTCGCGTTCGGCAGGAGTTCCTTCACGACACCGGGGAATTCGAGAATATCTTCCTTGGCCATGTGATCTCCTATCAAAGCATCCACCATGCGTGGACCGCGCCTAGATGCGCTGGATTAGATGTATTTTCAAGGGCTAATCCGTCAAGTCGGAAAGTCTGCCTCTGTCGGCGGCCCAAACCGATCAATAAGGCGCGACCTGATCTGATCGCGTGCCTGCCGATACCCCTCAAGGCGCGCATCGCGGGTCTCGCCAAGGCCCGTGGGGTCCAGAATTGGCCAATAAGCCACCTCAAGGTGATAGAACTGCGTCAGATCAAGCGCCCGGCGCTGGCTGGCTGGTGACAGGGCAAGAACCAGATCAAAAGACGATAGATCATCCCCCCAATCCTCCATCTCATCGAAGGATCGCGAGCGATGGCGCGACAACTCCACCCCGATCTCGGCGCAAACCGCAATCGAAAACCCGTCGATCTCAAGGTCATTCTTGACCCCGACCGACTGGATATAGCAGCGCGTCCCATACAGCTTCTTCATGATGCCTTCGGCCATGGGCGAGCGGACAGCGTTATGATCGCAACAAAAAAGTACCGATTGGGGGAAGCTTTCGTCGCTCACCTCAGCCTCCGAAGTGTAAAACGCAGATCAGGGTGAAAAGGCGGCGGGCGGTGTCATTATCCACTTCGGCCTTGCCTTCAAGCCGTTCCTGCAAGACCCGCGCGCCTTCATTGTGGATCCCGCGCCTTGCCATATCAATCGTTTCGATCTGGCTTGGGGGCAAGGTCTTGACCGCATCAAAATAGCTTTCGCAAATCTGGAAATAGTCTTTTACGACCTGCCGGAACGGACCCAACGACAAAAAGAACGCAGCCTCGCCTGCGTCATCCTTCAGCCCGAACACCAGCCGGCGGTCCTGAATGGACAGGTTCAACGCATATGGCCCCGCAGGCACCGGCTTGTCATCGCGCGGCACAAGGGCAAAGCTGTTATCCTCAAGCAGATCAAACACCGCGACCTTGCGCTCTTGCTCGATCTCCGGCGTGGGCGGGGGCAGGCCCGCATCATCAAGCTCTAGCGCGATGATCTTGGTCATGAGCGGTTCAACCTTTCCAATCGGGCCAGCACGGACAAACCGTGGGCCTCAAGGCTTTCAGAGGCTGCAAGCCGCGCCGCAGCCGGACCAATGGCCAGCAAAGCATCAGGCGTCATGCGCGCCAATGTTGTACGTTTGACAAAATCCATGACGGACAAGCCACTTGAAAACCGGGCCGACCGGGCGGTGGGCAACACGTGGTTCGGCCCTCCGATATAGTCGCCAATCGCCTCCGGGGTCCAACCGCCAATGAAAATGGCACCCGCGTGGGTCACGCGCCCGGCAAGCCCTTCGGCATCCGCCACGCACAATTCCAAATGCTCAGGCGCGATCCGATCCGACAAAGCCACCGCCTCATCTAAATCGGCCACAGTAATCACCGCCCCAAAGTCACGCCAGCTTGCCCCGGCAATCGCGCGGCGTTCCAGCGTCTCAAGGCGTTTCTCAACCGCCGCCGCCACAGCCTGCCCAAAGGCGGCATCATCCGTGATCAAAAGCGACTGCGCGCTTTCGTCATGTTCGGCCTGAGACAGCAGATCAAGCGCGATCCAATCAGGATCATTGTCCTTATCCGCAATCACCAAAATCTCGGACGGACCAGCGATCATATCAATGCCAACCTTGCCAAAGACGCGGCGCTTGGCGGCGGCGACAAAAGCATTGCCGGGGCCTGTGATCTTGTCGACCGGCGCAATCGTTTCGGTCCCATAGGCCAAAGCGGCGACAGCCTGCGCGCCACCGATGCGATAAATTTCATCGACACCGGAAATTTGGGCCGCCAGCAAAACCAGAGGGTTCACCTGCCCATCTGGTGTCGGCACAACCATCGCCAAACGCCCCACCCCTGCGACTTTCGCCGGGATGGCGTTCATCAAAACGGACGACGGATATGTCGCCAATCCACCGGGCACATAAAGGCCCGCAGCAGACACAGGCGTCCAGCGCCAGCCAAGTTCGGCCCCGGCCTCATCCGTCCACATCGCATCTTCGGGCATCTGCCGGGCGTGATAGGCGCGGATACGGTCTGCTGCCAACTCCAAAGCCGCGCGATCTTCTTCAGAAACAGACGTACAGGCCGCATCAATCTCAGCTTGCGAAAACCGCAAACCCGCCGCATCCAGCTGCAAACGGTCAAACTTCGCCGTCAACTCAAGAACAGCTGCATCGCCCCGCGCACGCACATCCGCGATGATCTCGGCCACCACATGATCCACGTCCGGGCTATCCTCGCGCTTGGCAGAAAGCAGCGCCTGAAAGCGTTTCTCAAAATCAGCGTCGGTCGTGGACAAAAACTGCGGCATCAAAAGGCTCCTATCAGGCCCAGACATAGCCGGGCACCCCAGCCGCTTCAACGCCCAATCCCCCTGCTTCTTTTGAATAAAAATATGCCCGCGCGGAGCGCAAAACTAAAAATGTAATGCGGCGCAGCCGCCCAATTTTCTTAAATGGGGTGCGACGGGGCCTTGCGCGACGGAGCGACATAGGGGCGTGTGACGTCTTTCAACACGACCTCAAGCGCCTCAACCTCACATGCAATCGCGCCATCACCCGCCAAAGTCAGTACTACACGGCCTGCCCCATCCAAGGCTGGTTCGAACGCAATCGAAAGGAGTGACATCACCGTATCCGCGTCCTTTTCAACCCCTTGCGTTTTCACGCCCATCACGTCTTCGATCACCAAAACCGCCTGCACGCGTTCAAAATCGCGCTTGGTTGCACGGGCCCCTTCGGCCACTTCCCAGCGAAAGCGGTTCAGCAGAATGGCAAAGCGGCGGTCCTTGCGTGACCACGACATTTCAGAGGCTGGAAACACCGCATCCTGCACAAGCGCCGAGATGATCTGCAAATCATGGGCATCCATCGCCTTCAGGCGTAGGGGCCGTTCCTGACCATCTTCAAAACTCGCATCAGTCACGGTCATTCACCCGTGCGATTTGGGCCCCAACAGCGCCCAACTTTTCCTCAACATGCTCATAACCGCGATCAAGGTGATAGACGCGATTCACGACTGTTTCACCTTCTGCAGCCAACCCTGCAAGGATCAGCGACACCGAGGCCCGCAAATCCGTCGCCATCACCGGCGCACCCTTCATGCGATCCACACCGTGGACCGTGGCCGTGCCACCCTGCACGTCGATATTGGCCCCCATGCGGACCAGTTCGGGGGCGTGCATAAAGCGGTTTTCAAAGATTTTCTCTTCCAGCACCGATGTGCCGTCCGCAATGCACAGCATCGCCATCATCTGCGCCTGCAAATCGGTGGGGAAGCCCGGAAATGGTTCAGTCGTGACATCAACAGCAGAGGGGCGGCCATTGGCGCGTTTGACCTTCAGGCCATTGGCCGTTTCTGTCACCTCAGCACCTGCGGCTTGCAGCTTTTCAACGAAAGACTGCACCAGCCCCAAACGCCCACCGATGCATTCAATCTCACCACCTGTGAACATCGGGGCAAGCATGTAAGTACCAAGTTCAATCCGGTCAGTCACAACCGGATGGGTCGCAGCGCCCAGACGATCCACGCCCTGAATTTCGATGCGGGACGTGCCGTCGCCTTCGATCTGCGCGCCCATACGGCGCAGGCAGTCGGCCAAATCCACAATCTCAGGCTCGCGGGCGGCGTTCTCAATCACAGTCGTACCCTTGGCAAGGGTTGCAGCCATCAAAATATTCTCGGTCGCCCCGACAGAGGCAAAGCGCAACGGCACAACTGCACCTTTCAGGCCACCCTTGGCAACTGCATGCAGATAGCCGTCTTTCAGTTCAATCTCAGCCCCCATCGCTTCCAAAGCAATGGTGTGAATATCCATAGGGCGGGCACCGATGGCGCAACCACCGGGCAAAGACACGGTGGCCTTGTGATGCC
>CAYPVL010000035.1:502-26837 GCA_964414165.1 uncultured Cognatiyoonia sp. | reverse complement strand
GCCCAAAACAAGGTTTGAGGCACGCATCTTGCGCACGATTTCATAATCCGCCGTCGTCGAGGTCATATCGTGTGACGACATCACCTGCACCTTACCGCCCTGCATCGACGTGACTTCAACGCCCAACGATTGAAGCAAGGCCGTCATCGTCTTGATATCCGACAAACGTGGCGCATTGGTCAGGGTCAGGGGTTCTTCTGACAACAAGGTCGCGGGCATCAACGCAAGGGCAGCATTCTTGGCCCCCGCAATTTCGATCTTCCCATTCAGGGGCTTGCCACCCGTAACGACGATTGAATCCATGGTCCTGCCCTACTCTTTATTGTCTGTGTCGGCGGCTTTGCGCGCCTTTGCCTGTGCCTTGCGCTTGCCCATATTGGCCTTCAATGCCGCCTTCAAGCGCTCTTCGCGGGTCTTGGGGGCATCTTTGGTTGGGTCTTTGCGCGTATTGGTCATGGCCCCTGTTACCAAGCTGGGCAAAAAGGGTCCAGTGAGGGCTTGCACCATTGTCCAATCACGGCTAAATCCGCGAACGTGTGCCGGGGTAGCTCAGTGGTAGCAGCGCGTCATTGGTAATGACGAGGTCGAGAGTTCAATTCTCTCTCCCGGCACCAGCCCACCCTCTTTCAATTCAAACCGAGCGGCCCCTTCAAAGCGTCCGGTCTCGACAGACGACTTTGCTGCGCAAATGTCTGCGTGCGAGAGTTCAATTCTCTCTCCAACTGCACCAGCCCACTCTCTTTCAATTCAAACCGAGCGGCCCCCTCAAAGCATCCGGTCTCGACGGACGACTTTGCTGCGCAAATGTCTGCGTGCGAGAGTTCAATTCTCGCGCCCGGCACCATCCTACCAGAACATTCGCAACCAGCCACGCCGACAAACCCACCCATACAAAGAAAGCCCGCAGCCATTGCATGACTGCGAGCTGACACTCGATCATCAGTTATGATGATTACGCGTTACGCTTGATCAATCCGCACTCAGATTTAGGTTGATCACATCGCGACCTATTCAGCCGTGATTGTTGCCATCACCAGTTCTCCGTCAACGCGGATCGGGCCATCTTCCTTGGCCCCAAGGGTGTATTCAAAGATTCCGGTCTGCATGCCACCGGTTTCAGCGTGCACCATCAACATCAGCATGTCGCCTGCGGCGACGTCCTCGGTCAGGATCGCGGCAACATCAAGATTGTCGCCCATGCGCAGTGGCGCGTAGCCAACCACAGGACCGGGCTTTAGATCAACGTCTGTGCGGTGCACGACCAGCCAGCCGTTTTCGCCGGCAACAACCATCTCTGCGCTGACAATCCCGTTTTCAACGGATTGATTGGCGGCCTGGACAGACGGGGTTGGTGCGTGACCATCCGCAAATGCACCTGTGCCCAGAACAGTCAGGGCGAGGGCAGACAAAAGCTTATTCATATGGTTCTCCATTTGCAGACTGACGATCATTTTGATCGCCACATCCAAGAAGCCACGAACGAACCCCGCGCAGAGTTTCATCCACGACAGGCAATTTTCACACCCCGTGAGTTTCAGTTGCATTTGCCGCCACAAAGGCCCTTAGTCTTTCTAGACACAGCATTGGCATATCCGCTTTTGCTGCGATGGAAAGACGCGGCTATATGGACCTTTCGGAAATCGAAGCGCTGATTGCGCAAAGCGCGCTTGGGGATCGCGCTGCGTTCTCGCGCTTGTATGATGCGACATCGGGCAAGCTTTTTGCCGTCTGTCTGCGCGTGCTGAAACAACGCGCCACCGCTGAGGACGCCTTACAGGAAACCTACGTCAAAATCTGGAAGCATGCGCACCGTTACCGGGCGACAACCTATTCTCCGATGACTTGGCTGATCACGATTGCACGCAATACGGCGATTGATGTGCTGCGCGCGCAGAAAGAAGTCGCTGATATCGATGCCCATTCGCCGCATTTAATGGCGCCCGAACCATCACCCGAACAAATTGCAGTTGCCGCATCCGAGATGAAACGCATTCTGGGATGCCTTGATGAATTGGACCCGGATCGGCGGGATGCGATCAAAGGCGCCTATCTGGATGGCGAAACCTATAATACCCTGTCTATGCGATTTGATGTGCCCCTCAATACGATGCGCACTTGGCTCAGACGCGGATTGGCCGCGCTAAGGGAGTGTATGTCCAGATGAGCGATGAACAGTTTGATGACGACACTTTCCTTGCCGCCGAATATGCGTTGCGGCTGCTTGAAGGTGATGCATTACAATCCGTACAGGCGCGCCTGACGCAGGATCAAGCCTTTGCGCAATTGGTTGCAGATTGGGACACGCGTTTGGCGCAACTTGCCGATGAAGTGTCCCCCGTTACACCGCCTGCTGTTGTCAAAAGAAAGCTTGAAGAACGCCTGTTCCCGAAGCCCCAAAAGGCGCGCATTTGGAATAACCTGCGGGTCGTGCAAACCTTCAGCGCCCTTTGCGTTGCGGGCCTTCTGGCCTTTGCCGTCAGTGAAATGCGGCGCCCAGCGCCAATCACAGGGCCCCTTTTCGCAGCAGAAATTGTTGCGCAAGAAGGCGATTTCCGCGCCATTGCCGTTGTCGATAAAGCATCCGGGGAAATCATCATCACCCGCACCCAAGGCGCGGCACCAGATGGGCGTATTCTTCAGGTCTGGGCCCATGGGGTGGATGAACCCGCCATGTCGGTTGGTTTATGGACCGAAGGCGACAGCCTGCGATTGGCGATGCCGCCCACGATTGCAGCGGTTACAGACAGACTAACGATCGGCATTAGCGAAGAACCCGTGGGCGGATCACCAACCGGCCAACCAACAGGTCGCGTCCTGGGCACAGTCGACATTCCGGTCCCTGCTAAAGGTCAATAGGAACACAGGTTTACAAAGAATAGTGGGAGGCTTTGAAACTAAGTCATCCGTCGTCACGTGACTTCTTTGACGCGGCATTTGTCTGCGAAATGAAGGAGACGTTTATGAAAACCCATCTTAAAACTGGTTTGGCAATCGCCGCCCTGATCTGCGGGACACCTGCAGCAGCCGCGACTGTGACCGTTGATTTCGAAAGCTACTTAGGTGGAGACCGGATTGCGGCGGGTGTTGATGTCGGCGGCGGCCTGAGCTTTGACAGGGGTCTGCGCATTGATGCAACCGGGCTTTTGGCCGGACCCCCAGCCACCAGTGGGAACGTCGCGTTCGCGCCAAATGCAATATTTGCCCAAGGTGATGATGTGGGCGGCACGTTTGCCGCGGCTATCAGCAATCTACGCATAGGAGCAGGTGATTTGGGCTTTGATCAGGACACCGTCACCCTAACGGCGTTTGATGCCTTTGGCGGTATTGTCGGCACAGACAGTTTTAAGGCTGCATCCGCGCAGTTCTTGGAAGTGTCTGCGGATGGTATCCGCAGCTTTTTCCTGACCTTTGATGACGTGCGCCCACCTGCTGGGACGGGATCAGGGGGCTTTGACAACATTACCTTTGACATCGCAGCCGTACCACTGCCTGCAGGCTTACCGTTGCTTGGCGCAGGGCTGATGGCATTTGGTTTCCTGCGTCGGCGCACATCAAGCTGACTGCGACAGCGTTAACTTGGCGGCGTGCTGTTCACAAAGCGCGCTGCTAGTCCCCAAGCGCGAGCATCTTCGCCAGCTGCGCCCGCCCCCGGTTCACCCGGCTTTTCACCGTGCCCACAGCGGCACCACAGGTGTTCGCGGCTTCCTCATAGGTCATCCCGACGACCGTGATCAGCGTCAAGGCTTCGCGCTGATCATCTGGAAGTTTGGCGAAAGCGACCCGGAATTCATCCATCGCAAGGCGGCCATCGTGATCAGGGCGCACAAATGGCTCTGATCCGACAGGCATATCGTCATAGCCCACTTCTCGGTTGGCTTTGCGCATATCCGAATAGAATGTGTTGCGCAGGATCGTGAACAGCCATGCGCGCATATTTGTGCCGGGCGCAAAGCGATCAAGATTGCGCCAGCCCTTGATCAGGGCATCCTGTACCAGATCATCGGCCGATGTGGGGTTGCGCGTCAGGCTAAGGGCGTAGGTGCGCAGGGCGGGAATATGCTCAAGTATTTCATCGCGCGCCTGCTGCAAAACTTATTCGTCTTCTTTTGGGTTGGGGGTGTTTTCCTGTGCACTGAGCTGGTCCAAGAGCGCCTGAAACCGGTCAGGCACAGCTTCGCTTTCCAGATCAGCGAAGACACGCTTAAGGTTCTGGTCGATGAGGTCCGCCACCTTTGGGGACGGGGTCTTGTCATCTTTGGTCATCACCGGTCCACGCTTTTAATTTGCCGACAAGGCTTGCCAGCATGATAAACTAACGCACTACAAAGCAATTCGTTCCATCAACCAAAAAGGACGATATCGCAACAGGTGTTGTGGAACTACAGCAGTGATCCTGCCCATGCATACCGTCGAATTGGCGAAAAAACAACCAAAGGTTGCATTTTATATGTCCCGCCGCAGGTGCCCCCGATAGTGAACGATCAACTGCCCCGTCAGCGGTGCCCTTAGCGCCACATCAAACTGAAACACCCCGTTCACTTCGGTTTCGCGCGCTTCACTGATGGGCAGGCACACTTTAGGCAACGGCACCCCGAACAACCGCCCGCCCGTCACCGGGAAATGCAAACCCCCTGCGTCCACATGCAACCCCAGATCAAAGGAGAAAGGGCCAAACGCCTCGCGCATGCCCTTGGGCCCTTGGGTCAGACGCGAGCGAAAGACCTGATCGCCAAAGCGCCGCTCCCATGTTTCTTGCCCGTTTTGCGGCGTCTTGAGAACCGTCACCGGGGTTGCCTCTGTTGCCTTGGGAAACCCGAACATGCGCGCCAGAAAAGCAGGCCAAACCCCTGCCCCGCGCGTGATCTTTGCAGTCCCTGTCCAACGACGCGGCCCATAGGTTTGGTGCGACGCCTGTACGGCTGGATCAAGTGTGTCTATGTCTTCCCCAAGAACCTGCGCAAAGAGCGGCTCCAGGCGCCGCGTCTCGCGTACCGTTTCGGCTGCAAGATCTTCCATCGCCGCCTCAGCGTCTCCCAACGAATACGCAACCAACCCCGGTCGTGCCCCCGGTGTGATCAAGGCAGGATTACGCAGCACAGCGCGCACAGAGACGGCCGGCACGTAAGGCCCCTCCTCTTTGCGCACCAGCAGCCGCCAGATGCGGTTTTCCCAGTGATCTCCGGTGCGGCATATCACGCGCACAGTCATCCCGCCTGCGTCTGTCCCAAGCCCATGCAGCAGGTTAGCGGCCCAACGCATCGCTTTGCTGAACCAAGGCGCAATCCCAAAGCCGAGCTTATGGCGCAGCCATGCAAAGGCGGCAAGGCCGTGGTTCATCACCCCCACCTCAAGCCCCGCATAAAAAGTGACGCTCCGCGCTTTGAAAAAATCAGGGAACAGGGACTGATCGGGCACCCGGATCATAAACCCGCGCCGCTTGATCCGTTTTGGCAGATCAAACATCTGACTGGCCGACCAAGACCGCAGGGGTTCGGCCACGCCATCAATCGTCACATCAATATCTGTGCCCGCTTGATGCAGAATACTGTCAATCACCGCCAGCCCGCGCGGAGCGCGGTTGCCGGGCAGGATGGCGGTTTCGATCAGGTCGATTTCATCCACGCCGTCCGACAGCGCGGCAACAACCGCCGAGGACAAGGCCGGAACGCTCGACATACCTGACAACGCGAAAACACCTGCGGCCTTGGCTTCTGCGTCCAAAACCGCAATCCCCGCACAGAACTCTGCATCATCGGCCAGATCAAGATAGGACACACCCTGGGCAATCGCCGATTTCGCAAGGCGGTAGGGATCAGCACCATAGGCATGAAACGGGCCAGCCGCATCGACGACAGCATCCGGGGAACGTGCCCAAAGCGGGGCCAAATCCCCGGCCCGGTCAAGCTGCAAAGCTGATCCGCCCAGCTTTGCAGCCAAGCCTTCAGCCGCCGCCCGCTTGCGCCCGATGATGAACACCGCATGGCCATCGCGGATAAGCAACTCTGCAAGGCGGCTGCCGAAGACACCGTAGCCACCGAAAATCGCGACCTTCATTCTATCAACCGCGCCCGGAAAGCCGGATCAGGCAAGGCGCACATATCCGCGCGGCCAAACATGCGATAGCGGTTGCGGGCGATGAAATAGTACAGCGGATCGCGCAGGCGTTTCGGCAGCATGCGTAAAACAGACGTCACGCGCCCGATCCCACCACAGCGTTCGCCAAGGCGGATCACGGCATCAAAGTTGTGATAGGTCTGCCCATCGGCGATAAACAACCAGCTATCCGGGTCCAGACTGTCTAGGCCATTTGCTTCAAGCAAAGCTTTGCCCCTATCGGTCTGGATCGGACAAATCCGAATTTCACCCGCCTTGTCAAAGCGATGGATCATCCGCGCACCCCAACTACACAACGCGCAGGTGGCATCCATCACACAGATCGGCGGCTTGGTCTTCATCACGTGTCCTTACAAAGCAGGACATATGGCCTGCCGCGCGCTTTAGCATGTGGCAGAATAGCACAGAGGCGACCCGACCGGGCCGCCTCTGTTCATAAAATCAATGCGCTGTGGCCTAGGCAGCCCAGTCCCATGGGTTGGTAAAGCCGGACATAATATCCTTTACCGCCGCTTCATCCACACCGTCAGGCTTGGTCAATTGCGCGACAAGCCCGCGCTTTTTGTCTTCCTGCACGCCAACGACGGTGACGCCATGGGACGCAAGGGCCTCATTAAAGACGCGGGTCATCGCGTGTTTTCGCAGATCAGGCTTGAAAACCTTGCCCACAGCGGTCTTGGGCAATTCGTCCAGAATGGCCAAATGCTTTGGGTGGGCTGCGCGTTCGTGGATATGCTCGGCGGCGTAATCCATGAGCTCGTCCTCGGTGATCGTGGCACCATCGACCAGCTCAACGAAGGCACAGGGCAATTCGCCTGCGTGCTTGTCCGGCTGGCCAATCGCGCCTGCAAAGGCGACAGCCGGATGCCCGGCAAGTGCTTCTTCAATTTCGGCGGGGTCAATGTTGTGCCCGCCGCGAATGATCAAATCCTTCGCGCGGCCCGTGATCCAAAGATAGCCATCAGGATCAATGCGCCCCAGATCACCGGTGCGCAGATACTGCGCATTTGTTTTGATCGGCGCATCTTCACCGGGGTAGAACAGGTCTGCGTTCTTTTCTTTCTCGGTATAGGTCTTCCCGTCATAGACACCGGGGGAAGCAACACAAATTTCACCAATCTCGTCCACACCGCAATCCACTTGGGTGGCGACGTTCACGATGCGCACATGGGTGTAAGGGAATGGAATACCGATAGACCCCACACGCTTTTCCCCGTCAGGCGGATTGATCGACACAAGGCAGGTCGCCTCGGTTAAACCATAGCCTTCGCAGATGGTGACACCTGCAGCCTCTTCAAAGCGACGATAAAGTTCCAGCGGCAAAGGGGCAGACCCGCAGAACGCCAAACGCAGGGTCGAGATATCGGCATCCACCTTGCGCTGCATCAGCGCCGACATGGCCGTCGGGACCGTGATCATAAACGTCACCTTATGGCGTTCAATCAGCTTCCAGAAATTATCAAAGACCCCCTCACCCCGATACCCTTGCGGGGTCGGAAAGACGATCTGCGCGCCCGAGGCAAGCGAGGCCCCAAGCGACACGATCCCCGCAAACACATGGAACATCGGGAGCGGACAAATCTGCACGTCTTTCTCAGTAAACAAAAGCCGTGCGCCCAGCCACGCATTGTAGATAATCCCGGAAAAGCGGTGCTGTGCGACCTTCGGCATGCCCGTCGTGCCACCCGTGTGGAAATACGCGGCAACGCGGTCTTCGGTGCTGTCCTCAAACGTCAGGGTTTTGGGTTGCTTGGCGACTTCAGCGTTGAAACTGATCACCTTGGCTTTGTGTGTCACCGGGTTTTTGGGACGGATCAGCGGGACGATAAACTTCTTGAGGCCGGTCAGATAGCGCAGCAAATCCACCTCGACCACGGTCTGCACATTCGGGGCCATCGCGACAGCCTCGGCCGCCTTTTGGGCAACGTCTGTCTTCGGGAAGGCCTTGAGGGTCACCAATACCTTGGCATTGGTTTCCCGCAGGATGGCAGCGATCTGTTCGGGTTCCAGCAGCGGGTTGATCGGGTTCACGATGCCGGCCACCTGCCCGCCCAGAAACGTCAGGACCGTCTCATTCGCGTTGGGCAGCATATAGGCGACAACATCGCTTTCACCCACGCCAAGCGAACGGAACAGATTGGCGGTCTGCGCAGTCGCATCGCGCAATTCGTTCCAGGTATAAGTCTCGGCCTTGTCGTTCGGGCCTGACATCAGCTGATAGGTCAGCGCCTTGCGGGTCCCGTGTTTCTCAGCCGTTTGCGAGAGCATCGCAAATGTGGTCACCGGCATATCCCGATCATCCCATTTTGCTTCTGCTTCAATCGCGTCGCGATCAGCTATTCCTGCGTATGCCATGCGTCCTCCCAAACGTGTTTTTGTCTGGCCATGCGTGCATGACCGCCTCCCTGAAGACTACGATGGGAAAAAAGGGACGTTCGCGCAAGGCAATTAGACGTGAAACGCCACGTTATTCGGCCGCAAGACCGGACGTAAACTGCAAACGGGCAAGCCGCGCATAAAGCCCACCTTCGGCCACAAGACTATCGTGGGTGCCTTGGGCAACGATCTGCCCAGCCTCAAACACGATGATCCGGTCAGCCTTTTTGACGGTCGCAAGGCGATGCGCGACGATCAAGGTCGTGCGGTCGCGGGCGAGTTCTTCGACAGCGTGCTGCACCGCATGTTCGCTTTCCGCATCCAGTGCCGATGTCGCCTCATCCAACAAGAGGATCGCCGCATCCCGCAGAATCGCACGCGCAATGGCGATGCGTTGCTTTTGACCCCCCGACAGCATCACGCCACGCTCTCCGACATAGCTGTCATAGCCCTCGGGCAAAGCCATCAGGAAATCATGGGCAGCAGCGGCCTTGGCTGCAGCCTCAACCTCGGCGTCCATCGCGCCGGGGCGTCCAAAGCGGATGTTTTCGCGGGCGGTATCGGCAAAGATCACTGGGTCTTGCGGCACGAGCGCAATCTCGGTTCGGAACGCCGCGCGGTCCATATCGCGCAGGTCTACACCGTTCAGGCGGATAGCTCCTTTGTCAGGATCATAAAAGCGCTGGATCATCTGGATGATCGTCGTTTTACCAGCACCTGAGGGGCCAACAAGGGCGACAGTCTCGCCCGGTTCCACGGTCAAGCTGACATTGTCCAAAGCGGCAATCGTGGGGCGCGATGGGTAGTGGAAGGTGACATTCTCAAAGGCGATCTGTCCTTTGCGCACATCAGGTACTGGGACTGCAGTTGCCGGATCAAGCACCGCGTCCTCGGCATTGAGCAGTTCAACCAACCGCTCGGTCGCGCCAGCAGCGCGCTGCACTTCGCCCCAAACTTCGGTCAGGGATCCAACAGCGCCCGCGACCATCACCGCATAGATGACAAACTGCACCAATTCGCCCGTGCTCATCAGATCGGCGTTCACATCCGTGGCCCCGATCCACAACACACCGACAACGCCGGAAAAGATCAGGAAAATCACAATCGCCGTCATCCAAGCGCGGGTCGCGATGCGCTTGCGGGCGGCGACAAAGCTTTTCTCGGTCACCGTATCAAAGGCGTCGCGGCTGGCAGTTTCATGGGTAAAGGCCTGCACGGTTTGAACCGACAACAGCGCCTCGGACGCATTGCCGGAACTGGCGGCGATCCAGTCTTGATTTTCGCGCGACAAGGCACGCAGGCGACGGCCCAAAACGACGATAGGAACAATCACCGCAGGCACGATCAGCAACACAAGGCCTGTCAGCTTGGCCGATGTGAAAAGCATCAGGATCATCCCGCCAATCAGGATCAGGATGTTGCGCAACGCGACCGATACAGAACTGCCGATCACCGACAGGATCAGGGTGGTATCCGTGGTAATGCGGCTCAGCACCTCACCGGTCATAACTTTTTCGAAAAACGCAGGCGACATGCCGATCATGCGATTGAAAACGGCCATGCGAATATCAGCGACGACACGTTCACCAAGACGGGTGACAAGATAATAGCGCAGGGCCGTCCCAACGGCGAGTAAGGCGGCAATACCAAGGGCGGCGCTGAAGTATTCGTTCAGCAAACTGGCATTGGCCGTCTCGAAATTGTCGACCACGCGGCGCACCGCCAAAGGCAGGATCAGCGAGACAATCGCTGTCAGTGTCAAAGCCGCACCAGCAAGGGCCATCATGCCGCTGTAGGGGGACATAAACGGCCAAAGCGCACGCAGTGAACCAACCTGCTTGGATGCGGCGCGTTCTTCCTGCGCGGTTTTGGGGGCGTCGGCCATACCAGTCTCGATCTACGTTAAGTCGTGCCCGTCATAAATCCGGGGCATGCAGACCACAAGGCACAAGACTGCGACGAAAAGGGTGATGGAGCGGGCGGCGGGAATCGAACCCGCATCTTTAGCTTGGAAGGCTAAGGTCTTACCATTACACAACGCCCGCGCTGGAGGTCGGATAAGACACGCAGGCGAAATGGTCAAGAAGCAGGATGGCGTTCTGCGCGCTTTGGACAGAGGTGCAAAGGTATCTGCAGTGCTGGTAACCCTTCGTTAACACTTTGACGGCATCAAGAGGCTTGCGATAACTGCTGGCAAATTGAACAATGACTACGAATGACAGGATGCAAATTTTCGCGCATCTTCCTTTGATCTTGCCGCACGTCCGACCTCGTATGATCTCAATTCCTAGTCTCGGGTGGCGCATCTTATGACAAACGATCTGCCGGAACTGCCCAATGATCCGCGCCTGTCCTATCTGATCGAACATCTTGATCAGGGCATTTGGGACGCGGATCTAACGACAAAAACCTTCTGTGTATCCAAGGCATGGTGTGACATGCGCGGGATCGGTTGGGTCAATAGATTTGATTTAGGCGATGACATCTGGCTTGAGGACATACATCCCAATGATCGCGAACAAATCAGTGCAATCGTCAAAGGCGATGTGGCGCGGTCCGATGGCAATATCTCGATCCAGTACAGATATCGGCACGCGAATGGCGATTGGATCTGGCTACACTGCCGCGCCAAGGTGATGGAAACAGATGAAACAGGGCGCGCGACGCGTATCATCGGAACAGACACCTATATCGACGATTTCAAACGCAGCGCCGCCGCCCAATCAGAGCTGACCGAGAAGTTACAGCTTGCCATTGACGCATCCGGGATTGGGGTCTGGGAATTCAATCCCGCAACGAAAACGGTGCATTGGGATGATCGGTTTCTGGAAATCTATGGGCTTTGCGGGCAACCAAACGAACAGCCGCACACTGTCTGGCGCAACTCTATCCACCCCGAAGACCGGGAAGCCACGCTTGCCTACACCGAAAAAGCGCGGCGCGACCAATCTGATTTGAACTACGACTATCGCATTCTGCGCCCCGACAACGAAGTGCGACACCTGCGATCATTGGCAAGGTTCGTCAAAACAGCGGATGGCCAGACCAAATTGATTGGGGTCATCATTGACGTCACCGCCGATTACGAACGCACCACCGCGCTGGAAGTTGCGCGCAATCAACTTGAATATGAATCCCGCCATGATGCGCTTACTGGTCTTGCAAACCGACGGCGGCTTGATGAAACGCTGCAAAAGCTGGCGCTGCCCACATCACCAGAAGATATTTACGCGGTCCTGCACCTTGATCTGGACCACTTCAAAGCGATCAATGACAGGTACGGGCACGCCGCTGGGGATGCCGTGCTATGCCACACGGCGCAAATCCTCAAAGACAAAATGGCCGATCTGGGGCTTGTCTGCCGCACTGGCGGGGATGAATTCGTGGTGGTGCTGAAGACTGCAATCCCGCAAGACGCACTCGGAGATATTTGCGCAGAACTTGTTCAGGCCATATCGCGCCCTCTTCTCTTTGAAGACATCACTTGCAGCGCGGGCGTCAGCATCGGGGTGGCCTATGCGGCCGAGGGCACAGACCATGCCGAGACGTTCCGCCGCGCTGATAAAGCGCTTTACAAGGCCAAGAATGTCGGGCGCGGCGGTGTTGAGTTTTACAACATAAACTACACCCCACCCGACTATCACATCGCAAACGCGCGTCATGACATTCAAAAAGCCATCTCACGCGGGGAAGTGATCTGCCATTTTCAGCCGCAATATGATGCGGAAACCCTTGCCATCGTCGGGGCCGAGGCTTTGGTGCGCTGGGATTGCCCCAGCCGAGGCTTGTTGGGGCCCGATCAGTTCTTGCCGCAAGCGGCCTTGTCGGATGTGATCAATGATATCGACCGTCATATGCTTGAACTGGTGCTGACCCAGCAAACCGCATGGCACAAGGCCGGGCTGGCATATCCTGCGATCTCATTGAACATTGCCAAGGACCGGATCATGCGACCGGGACTGGGGGATAAGATCCTGTCCAACATCGGCGCACATCACGCCTTGTCCTTTGAACTGCTTGAGACAGCGTTTATCGACACTCCCGACCGACAACTTGAACGCAATCTTGCACAGTTGCGACAGATGGGCATCCTGATCGAACTTGATGATTTCGGGTCCGGGCATTCCTCGGTTGTGGCGCTGCAAACGATCAAACCGGATCGGATCAAGATTGATCGGGGGCTTGTCGCCCCGATTGTGACGCACCCTGACCAGCTTCTGACCCTTGGGTCATTGTCCTGCATCGCACGGCTTGAAGGGGCGAAGATCGTGATCGAAGGGCTTGAAACAGGCCTGCACCTTGCGGCCATTCGCAATGTCGATTGTGACGTGCTGCAAGGGTTCGGATTGCACCGCCCGGTGCCCGCAGATGAATTTGCAGCCCTTCTGCGCCAGCAACCCCAGCGCAGTATCGCAGCACTTAATCGTGACGCGGCATCCTTGGGATTTACCAACGCCGTTGCACCCCGGCGGCATTAGTCCCACGCCCGAACCCGACCCGATCGTGCTACGCGGCGCAATGATCGCCGCCAAAGGCGCTGATTGCCCATGATTGGGCAACAATCGTGCCATAACTTCGCCCAAATCCCATATTAGCAAAGGCAGTCAAGAACGAGGCCCCGAAAGCTTGGGCGCAAAACGAAGGATTGCTGCAATGAAACTTGTGAAGACACTCGCATTGGCGACCGCGATTGGGCTGCCTGCGACCGCTGCTGTGGCACAAAGCACTGAGCATCACGTGCGTGTCGAACGCAACGGATTTTTCCCACAGCCACTTTACGTCCAGCCCGGTGACACTATCCGGTTCGAGAATGTCTCTCCGAACTGGGTCCGGATTTGGTCAGAGGACCCACAAGATGATTTCGCAAGCTACGACGCCAACGACCCATGCGATGTTAATGACCCGGATGGGGATAACGTGGCAGAGTATGAGGGTGAAAAAGACGGCTTCAATGTCCCATGGTTCAATGTTGGCCAGTCCCGTACAATTACTGTGACCGCGTGCATGGAAACGCGGTTCTTTCAGCCCGAAGTCTGGCAGTGGAACTTTGACGGCGGACGCCGGATCGACCTGATCGTCTTTGGCGAAGCACCGACCGGCAGCTAAAGGTCTTCAACGGGGGCTAACAAACGAGGCCCCGAAGCCTTATTCGAATTGACCGCGGTGCTGACGCGACTGAAAGAAAGCGCATCTTCGGGTGCGCTTTTCATACATGTGGCCGCCCCCTTGCCTTCTTCCCCCAGCCAAAGCGCCCATTGATCCGGGGGCAGAATAACCGGCAGGCGATGATGGATCGGGGCCATGGCTTTGTTGGCCTCTGTCGTGACAATGGCGCAGGTGGTCAGGTGCATATCGTCCACCGTCCAATCCTGCCAGATGCCCGCAAAAACCATCACGTCGCCATCCGCGCGCGTCACCCACCACGGAAGCGGGGTCGCCTTATCCGCGCGCTTCCATTCATAAAACCCACTGGCCGGGATCAAACACCGCCGTTCGCGACAGGCCGCGCGGAAAGCAGGCTTTTCGGCAATCGTCTCGGCACGGGCATTGATCAAGAGCGGCCCGCCGTTTGGTTTCTTGTACCAATGGGGGATAAAACCCCAACGCATCGGGCGCAGATGCCGGATGTTGTTATCGGATGTGACGGTATGCACCTGCACCGTGGGGCAGATGTTATAGTTAGGCACATCGGGCAGATCATTTGCGGGCGTCGCGTCGAACACGTTCACCATCGCATCATGGGGAAGGGTCAGGGCCATACGTCCGCACATAAGCTGAAGCTACTGCGCGATAGTAGCGGCGGCAACCTACCTTGAGACGGAAGGAATGGCACCCGTGAAAAAGCGCGGCGTGGGATACCCAGCCGCGCTTTCTTAACTGTGTCAGCGGGTCTTATTTGACCGTGATCCGCCCGTCAGTGTAGGGCGTGAACGACCCTTGCGCCGCGATATATTCCGCCGTCACATCTGCCAGATCAGGACCAAAGTCATAGGCGTTGGCCGCATCCTTGAACATATCATAACCGTCACCGCCATTGCGCACATAGTTGTTGGACACAACGCCGTAGGTTGCGCCCGGATCAAGCGGCGCGCCGCCGATCATGACATCCGACACGCGGCTCCCCGCAGGGGCGGCAGCATCGAACGCGAACGTCATGCCCGCAACTTGTGGGAAGCGCCCAGCGCCCTCTTCGACTTCACCCACACCGTTTTCAAGGGCGGCAAGCAGCACATCGCCTGTAACCTCAAACGTGGACAGCGTGTTCTGGAACGGCAGCACAGTCAGCACTTCGCCCATCGTGACTTCGCCCGCATCAATTGATGCACGGATGCCGCCGCCGTTCTGGATCGCAACCTGAATGCCCTGATCGGCCACACGGTCAAGCATCGCATCCGCAATCAGGCTACCCATCGGGCACTCCATTGCGCGACATACAGACCGATCACCCTCAATCGCTTCGGCTGTTTCAGCCACAACGCGGTTGCGGATTTCCTCCAATGGTCCGGCCAGTTCGGCAATACGTGACTTGGCCGCTGCATCCTCAGCCACTTGCCCATCAATCAGAACAGGCGCGCCTGCCGCCTCGGTGATGACACCTGCATCATCAAAGGTCACATTCAACTCGCCCAGAAACTTGCCATAGGCATAGGCCTGCACAACAGCCGTGTCGCCGATCATCGTCGGATACGGCCCTTCGGCCCGGTCGCTGTCACCCAGCAAGGTGTTTGAATGGCCACCCACGATCACATCTACACCGGTGGTGCCTTCGGCAATGGCAAGATCTGTGGCATAGCCCGAATGGGACAGCACGATAATCTTGTTCACACCCTCAGCGGTCATCTTATCGACCTCGCCCTGCACCGCAATGACGGGATCAGAAAAAGTGACATTGTCACCGGGGCTAGCAAGTTCATCGGTGTCTTCCGGCGTCAGGCCAATCATACCGATCTTTTCGCCGCCGCGTTCGATGATCACAGACTTGGGCAGCTTGTCGGCCAGCAAAGGCTCACGCGTCACGTCAGCGTTGGACATCAGGACCGGGAATTCAACGGTATCAATGAAGCCTGCAAGCACTTCGGGGCCATCGTCAAATTCGTGATTGCCCACGGTCATGCCGTCATAGCCCAACTGGTTCATGAACTCAGCGGCCATCGCGCCCTTATAATAGGTGTAGAAAAGCGTGCCCTGAAACTGGTCACCGCCATCCACAAGGATCGCATTATTCGTGCGGGCGCGGGCCTCGTTCACGGCTGTGATCAGGCGGGCTGTGCCGCCGAAACATTCGCCAGCGTCATTGTCCTCGGTAGAACAGGGGCCGTCAAAGCGGCTGATCGGCTCAAACCGGGCATGGAAATCATTGGTGTGTAAGATGGTGAGCGAATATTCAGCCGCCGCCGTGCCAGCCATCAAGGCCACCGCGCAACTGGTTGTCAGGATTCGTGAAATCATGGAAATATCCCCCAAAGGTTGGTTATCTATCCAGCTTGCGCAAGCCCCCTGTCAGAGTCAAACACTGACATGATCTGACGCTGGGGCACGCCGCGCGCTTGCGCCCCACGTGCTGTCATTCTAAGCAACGCGCGAACAAAGGGGCGCTTTGATGCTGATCTACAAAATCTTCCGCGCGGGCGAATGGGCCACGCTTGAAAAACACGGTGAAACTGACGGGGCACCGATTGATATCAGTGACGGCTATATCCATTTTTCCACCGCCGAAACGGTGGAACGCACGGCCGCGATGTATTTTGCGGATGCGGATGATCTGGTACTTGTGGCCGTAGAAAGCGAAGGGCTTGAACCGCTCAAATGGGAAGAGGCCCGTGGCGGCCAGCTGTTCCCGCACCTTTTCCGCAAAATGCGCATGGAAGACGTCGCATGGCACGCCCCCCTGCCCCTTGTGGATGGCACACATAGGTTCCCCGCCTTATGAATATGATTGAACAGATCGCCCTGCGCGCCCTGCGGCGCTTTGATTCCGAACGCGCCCATGGACTGGCGCTGAAAGCGCTGAACATGGGGCTTGGGCCGAAAGGCGGGCCGGTGACGTCAGATCGCCTGCGCACAACACTTGCAGGGCTGGATTTGCCAAACCCGGTTGGCTTAGCTGCGGGTTTTGACAAAAACGCCACCGCCCTGCCCGCACTTCTTGGTACAGGTTTTGGCTTCCTTGAGGTCGGCGCAGCAACGCCGCGCCCGCAACCTGGCAACCCCAAGCCGCGCCTGTTTCGCCTAAGTGAAGACCATGCTGCCATCAACCGCTTTGGCTTTAACAACGACGGGATGGAGGCGATTGCGACCCGCCTTGCTGCCACGCCCGGCATGATCGGGCTGAATCTTGGGGCGAACAAAGACAGCGACGATCGCGCCGGGGATTTCGCCCGCGTGCTGGCGCGCTGCGGGGCGCATGTGGCGTTCGCGACGGTCAATGTGTCCTCGCCCAACACCGAAAAGCTGCGGGATTTACAAGGCAAAGACGCGCTTGCTGCGCTGCTTACTGGCGTGATCGACGCCAACAAGGCGCTGGCGAATCCCATCCCCATCTTCCTTAAAATCGCACCAGACCTGTCGGCGGCGGAAATCGCAGATGTGGCCGAGGTCGCCAATGCCTCCGGGCTCAGCGGCTTGATCGCGACGAACACGACACTTGACCGCGACGGTTTGCAAAGCACGCATAAGGGCGAAGCAGGCGGGCTTTCGGGCCAGCCGTTGTTTGAGAAATCCACGCGCACCCTCGCGCGGCTGTCCACGCTGACCAACCTGCCCATCATTGGCGTTGGCGGTGTTGGGTCGGCGCAGCAGGCCTATGCCAAGATCAAAGCGGGCGCGAGCGCCGTGCAGCTTTACACAGCACTGGTCTACAGCGGGATTTCGCTGGCTGGGGACATCGCGCGCGGTTTGGACGACTTGCTTGAACAAGACGGATTCAATTCGGTGGCCGAGGCCGTGGGCACCGACCGCGAACGCTGGCTTTAACGGGCTGCGGCTTCAAGCGCGGGATAGCGCATGCCAAGGGTAATGCCGCGCACAATAAAGCTCAGCAGCAGCCCCAGCCACAGCCCATGATTGCCAAATGCAGCCATCAACGGCAGGACGCTTGCAAAGTAAATAACGGTCGAAACGATCATCATATTGCGCATATCGACAGTGCGGGTGGCACCAATGAAAATCCCATCCAGCATCCACGCCGCACAGCCCACCAGTGGGGCAGCGACCATGTAGGGCAGATAATCACGTGCGGCGATGCGCACTTCGGGTGCTGTGGTCATCAGATCAATCATCCACCCACCGCCCAGCGCGAAGGCCAGCGCCATAAAGGCGCAAATCACTGCCGCCCATATCCCTGTCATAACCGAGGCACGGCGCACATCACCCGAAACCTTGCGCCCCATCGCCTTGCCGACAAGACTTTCGGCAGCGAAAGCAAAGCCATCCATCGCGAAGGAGGTCACGAAAAGAAACTGCAACAACACTTGGTTCGCAGCCAAGGGCACATCACCGAAGTCTGACCCAAACAGAATGAAACTGACAAAGATAGCCTGTAACAGGACCGACCGGATCAGGATATCAAAGTTCACCAAAGCCATGTTCTTCAGCCGCGCCGGATCAAGCAGGCGCAACCTGTCGCGCCACGCCGGATGCGCGAAAGCATCGCGACACAGCCAAATACCCAATCCAAGGGCCAGCCATTCGGCGATGAAGGTCGCAAAAGCAACGCCGCCGACACCCCAACTGAACCCCACAACAAAGACAATATCCAACACGATATTCGTCCCGTTCATCAGCAATTGGATCGCCATCACACCGCGCGTGCGCTCTTGGGCAATCAGCCAGCCGGTCACGCCATAAAGCGCAATCGCGGCAGGGGCTGACCAGATGCGGATGGCCATATACTGGCGGGCAAGCCCCTCGACCTCTGGACTGGCGGGGGAGACGGCGAAAGCGCCACGAAACAGCAAAACCTGCAACAATATGATCGCAAGGCCAGCCGTTGCCCCGATCAGAATGACCCGGCTGAACAGGGCGGTAACCTCGGCCTGATCCTCTGCACCGACAGCTTGCGAGGTCAGACCAACGGTCCCCATCCGCAGGAATCCAAAGATCCAATAGATTGACCCCAGAATAATCGCGCCCACGCCGACAGCGCCAATGGGGGCCGCTTCGCCCATGCGCCCGATCACGCCGGTATCAACCAAACCAAGGATCGGCACCGAGGCGTTTGAGATCACAATCGGCACCGCAATGTTCAACACGCGGCGGTGGGTCAGATCAGCCATCGCGCGCAGGCATCAGGAAATGCCCCGTGGCTTGGGCAAAAAGGCGGCTGCGATTATCCTGCCACGCCTCGACATGCACAGAGGCATAGCGCCGCCCCGACCGGTTTACCCGGGCACGGGCATAGGCATCACGGGGCAGGCCAGAGCGCAGATAATCCACCGTAAAATCAATCGTCTTGGGCAGGCTACGCGAACGGATATCAACCTCGGCCCCCGCCTCCATATCCGTCCAGATCCCGGCCCAGCTTAGTTCAATAATCGCGGCGACCTCTAGGAAGGCCGCCGTCACCCCGCCATGCAACGCAGGCAGCATGGGATTGCCGATATTGCTCTCCGAGAAAGGCAGAACAGCCGTCAACTCATCCCCACGCCGATCAAAGTGAATGCCAAGGAACTGGATGTAGGGGACACCGGCGACCAAAGCCTGCAAAGTGGCATCCCGGCGCTGTTTGACGACCTGAAGGGGCTCTGGCTTTTTCATGATCCGGCCCCAACAACCGTAAAGGCCCCCGTGGCAGTCGCTACGGGGCGGTCTGTATCCGCATCCGTGGCGACAGCACGGACAAAAGCGACCGACCGGGTGACGTGATAACAGGTGGCCTTGGCCGTAATCGTATCACCGGGCTTGGCCGGACGCATGTAATCAATGCGCAGATCAAGGGTCGCAGTCGACCCAAGGGCCGCCGGATGGGACATCACCGCAGCACCACCACAAGTATCCATCAAGGCCGACACAGCGCCGCCGTGAATCACCTTGGTATCGGGATCACCAATCAAACGCGGATCATAAGGCATCGAGATCGTGGCATGCCCATCGCCGATCTCCTCCATCTGCATGTTCAGCGCTTTGGCGTGGGGCAATGCAGAAATAAAGGCCGAAGCCACGCGCTCCTTACGCGTTTGCTGGGTAGGGTCGTCTTGCGTCATGGTCACTCCCTCAACTTAAAGGGCAGTCTTGCAGGTCAGGCGCAGGCCGCAACCCCGAAATTGTGATTTGACCGACGTTGCCCCCCATCAGGGCATCGGCTAACCTTTGGTCAAGGAGATACCCCATGGCCGAGCCGCGTTTATCATTCAAAGAAATGTGTGCGAAATTCGACGTCACACCGCGGACGCTGCGCTACTATGAATACATCGAATTGCTGAGCCCGGAAAAAGAAGGGCGGTCGCGGTTTTATGGACCCAAAGAACTGGCGCGGATGACGCTGATCCTGCGGGGGCGGCGGTTTGGATTTGCACTTGAAGACATTCGGCAATGGCTGATGATCTACGAAAACGAAGGGACGGACGCGCAGATGACGTCCTGGATCAAACTCGCAGATCGGCAGATGGCGGAACTGGTGGAACAGCGCAAACAGCTGGATGACACCATGGAAGAACTCCAGAAATTACGGGACTTGACGGCGGACAGCCTTAAAAGCTGACACACGACCCCGTCCTTAACGTGTACTCACTTCAATCGGTCACGCGATAGTATCGCGCGTGCGACGAGGCGTGGTGTCGATCATCCAAAGCGCTTTTTATTCGGGTTTAGGGGGAAAACTTTGAAATTCCTCCCTCTTATTAAATTGCGCTTTCCGTGGCGTAACCTTTCCTGAGCTTTCGTGAAGTGCATTGTGACGCCACGTTCTGTTTACGTTAACGTCAATATTCCTTGTAGGATGTATGTGGACGTCTCACCTGCCGCTCAACGAAACCAAACGCGACAGCCAGGAGCGAGACGATGACAACCGACACCCTGAGCATCCGCCAAATGTGCGATGCATACGATGTAACCCCGCGCACATTGCGCTTTTATGAAGCAAAGGAATTGCTGTTTCCGATCCGAGAAGGCCAAAAACGGCTTTTTACAAAACGTGACCGCGCGCGATTGAAGTTGATTTTACGTGGCAAGCGGTTCGGGTTCTCATTGGAAGAGATCCGGCAACTGCTTGATCTGTATCACCTTGAAGGTGGGCAAGAGGCACAGCTGGCACAGTCCTACGAACTGGCCAAAAAGCATCTTGCAGACATGCAGGCGCAGAAGGCGGAACTGGAAGAGGCGATGAAAGAGCTGAAAGAACAAATGGAATGGGGCGCTGCAAAGCTTGAAGCCCTGTCCAAGAAGAAATCGACGGCGGCCTGAACAGACGCCGCCCTGCAATTAAAGGACGACATCACATGCCCAGCTACACCGCGCCGACAAAAGACCTGCAATTTGTACTGCACGATTTGCTGAAGATCAGTGAACAGGATATCCCCGGGTTCAGCGATCTTGATCGCGATTTCACGGCAGCGGTGCTGGAAGAAGCGGGCAAAGTCTCGTCCGAAGTGTTGGCCCCTTTGAACGTCGTCGGCGACACCGAAGGCTGCGTGCTTGAAAACGGCGTAGTGCGCACACCGAAAGGCTTTCAGGATGCCTTTGATCAGATGCGTGACGGCGGCTGGACGGCGCTGGACGCTGCCGAAAAATACGGCGGCCAAGGCCTGCCCTACATCATGCACACGGCGGTGAACGAACCGTTTGTGTCGGCAAACATGGCCTTCAACATGTACCAAGGCCTGACCCACGGGGCCTATTCGGCCATTCTGGAACACGGGTCCGAGGCCCAAAAAGACACCTACCTCCCCAAACTTGCGTCCTGTGAATGGACAGGCACCATGAACCTGACCGAACCCCATTGCGGCACGGATCTGGGCCTTATGCGCACCAAAGCGGTGCCCCAGGACGACGGATCATTCAAAGTATCAGGGCAGAAAATCTTTATCTCGGCCGGTGAACACGACATGGCCGACAACATCATCCATCTTGTGCTGGCCAAAATTCCGGGCGGGCCTGACGGGATCAAAGGCGTGTCCCTGTTCATCGTGCCAAAGTTCCTTGTGAATGAAGACGGCAGCCTTGGCGCGCGCAACGGCGTGACCTGCGGCAAGATCGAAGAAAAGATGGGTATCCACGGCAATTCAACCTGCGTGATGAACTATGATGAGGCCACGGGCTATCTGATTGGGCAGGAACACAAAGGCATGCGCGCGATGTTCGTTATGATGAACGAAGCGCGTCTGGGGGTCGGCCTGCAAGGCTATGCGCAGGCCGAAGCCGCCTATCAGAACGCCGTGGCCTACGCCAACGACCGCCTGCAAGGGCGCGACGTGACGGGTGCAAAGAACCCCGACGGCCCAGCCGATCCGCTGATCGTGCATCCCGATATTCGGCGCAACCTGATGGATCAAAAGTCATTTGTCGAAGGCGCGCGCGCCCTGACCTTCTGGGGGGCCTACTTAATTGACCGGGCACATAAGAACGACGACGCAGAGGCCGATGGGCTAGTATCCTTGCTGACGCCGGTGATCAAAGGATTCCAGACGGACAAGGGGTTTGAATACGCGGTCGCCGCACAGCAGGTTTACGGCGGACACGGGTATATCGAAGAATGGGGCATGTCCCAATTTGCCCGCGATGCGCGCATCGCGATGATCTATGAAGGGGCCAACGGCGTACAGGCCTTGGACCTTGTGGGCCGCAAGCTTGCACAAGACGGCGGCAAGCATGTGATGGCCTTCTTTGAGATGATCAAAAGCTTCATCAAGGAAAATGACGGGAACGAGGCGCTGAAAGCCGACTTCCTTGATCCGCTCAAAGCGGCGTCAAAAGACCTGCAAGCCGCAGGCATGTATTTCATGCAGAACGGCATGAAGGACCCCAACAATGCGCTTTCCGGTTCGTATGATTTTATGCACATGATGGGCCACGTCTGCCTTGGATTGATGTGGGCACGCATGGCCAAAGCGGCGATGGAGGCGCTGGATGGCGGCGCGTCTGACAAAGAGTTCTACGAAACCAAGATCGCAACCGGGCGCTATTACATGCAGCGGCAACTTCCGGCCACGGCGATGCATTTGGCGCGCATCAATACGGGTGCCGATACTGTGATGGCACTGGAAGCCGCAAGCTTTTAATGGAAGGGTGGGGTCTCGTCCCACCCACCAATACCAATTGCGTCTGAAAGAACTTTATGCCCAAACGCCTGCGCCTGACCCGCCGTTTCCCTGTTGCAATGTCCGAAGACGGCTATCGCCGTTTGAAAAAATTCGCAAAAGAGTCCAATCTCGAAGAAGGCGAGGCGCTGTCGTTTCTATTCGAGAACTTCGACCGGATTTTGGATGAAGATACTTTTGGGCACAAATTGCGGAATTTTCAGGCGACCTTAAATGAGCGCAAGAAATGAGGGCTGATTGCGGACCCTCCGGGGGGAGTATTTTGAACAAGGCGAGAGGGGGGTGGAGCCCCCAATCTTACGAGAGTTGCCTTGCGTCCAAGGGCGCAGCACCTCAGATCGGGGTCTCGCTTTGTACGGCCATTGGCGCTCCCGCCTTTACCGCAGATGTGACGTTAGGTTCTGAAGGTGAATAGGTTCTAAATAGCGCTGGTCTTGTCCTCGCTTTGTTTGAAATACTCAAAAAGCCTGACCACAGGCACGCCAATCGGGAGGAGAGGCGCATGACCATCAAACTGCATTGCTTCGGCGAAAGCGGGAATTCCTACAAAGCGGCCCTTGCCCTTGAACTAAGCGGCATGGCGTGGGAGCCGGTCAAAGTCGACTTCTTCGCCGGTGCCGCCCGCACCCCCGAATTTCGCGCGGTCAACACCATGGGCGAGGCCCCGGTGATGATTGATGGCGATCTCACCCTCACCCAATCCGGCGCGATCCAGCAATACATCACCGACAAAAGCGGTAAATTTGGCGGCACAGCTGCCGAAAAATACGAAGTCTTTCGCTGGGTCCTGTGGGACAATCACAAGCTATCCTCCCAAGCCGGGATGACCCGCTTTCTGATGAACTTCCTGCCCGAGGACAAACGCCCGCTGGAAGTGATCAGCTTTTCCCAAGGGCGGCTGGCCGCAGCCTACACAGTGCTGGACGCCCATCTGACAGGGCGCGATTTCATTGTTGGGGACAGCCTGACCAATGCCGATATGTCCTGCTGCAGCTACCTTTATTACCCCGAACCCTTTGGGTTTGACCGCAAGGATTTCCCCAATATCGACCGCTGGCTTGATGCCATCGCGGCGGTTCCGGGATGGAAACACCCCTATGATCTGATGCCACGGGCCCTGCCCGGCACCGCTTGAAGGAGACGAACAATGACCGAAGCCTATATCTATGACGCCGTGCGCACCCCGCGTGGCAAGGGCCGCAAAGACGGCAGCCTGCACGAAGTCACAGCGGCCCGTTTGTCTGCCGGGGTGCTGAATGCTTTGAAAGAACGCAGCGGCCTTGAGGGGCACGCCGTCGAAGATGTGATCTGGGGCAATGTGACCCAAGTCGGCGAACAGGGCGGCTGCCTTGCGCGCACCGCGGTCCTTGCATCCGACCTTGATCAATCCATTCCCGGCCTTGCGATCAACCGCTTTTGCGCATCCGGGATGGAGGCTGTGAACCTTGCGGCCAATCAGGTCAAAGGCGGGGCCGGGTCGGCCTATATCGCAGGCGGGGTCGAAATGATGGGGCGCGTCGCGATGGGCTCTGACGGGGCGGCGATTGCGGTTGATCCGTCGATTGCGATGGATACGTACTTTGTGCCCCAGGGCATTGCGGCGGATATTATCGCAACAGAATACGGGTTTAGCCGGGACGATGCAGATCAACTTGCTGCTGAAAGCCAAAAGCGCGCAAAGACTGCATGGGATGAAAAGCGGTTTGAAAAATCGATTGTGCCCGTGAAAGACATCAACGGGCTGACCATTCTGGACAATGACGAATACATGCGGCCCGGCACAGATATGCAGGCGCTTGGGGCCTTGAACCCGGCCTTCCAGATGATGGGCGAACAGATGCCCGGCTTTGATAAAGTCGCGCTGATGAAATACCCGCACCTTGAAAAGATCAATCACGTCCATCACGCCGGGAACTCTTCGGGGATCGTGGACGGGGCGGCGGGCCTTTTGATCGGGTCCAAGGAATACGGCGAAGCGATGGGGATCAAACCGCGCGCCGTGATCAAGCACACCGCCAAAATCGGAACCGATCCAACCATCATGCTGACCGGCCCTGTGCCCGTGACCGAAAAGATCATGGCTGATTCAGGCATGGCGATCAGCGACATCGACCTCTTTGAGGTGAACGAGGCGTTTGCATCCGTTGTGCTGCGCTTTTTGCAGCGCTTTGATGTGGACCCGGCGCTTGTGAATGTGAACGGCGGGTCCATCGCTATGGGGCACCCGCTTGGGGCGACAGGCGCGATGATCATCGGCACGCTGCTGGACGAATTGGAACGCACCGGCAAAGGCACCGGCCTTGCGACGTTGTGCATCGCGTCGGGCATGGGGGCCGCGACCATCATCGAGCGGGTGTAATTGATGGCCAAGCGGGAAGACCCTGAAGCAATCGCGATTTATCAGGCCCTGATGGACGAGGTCGACGCGGCCTTCACCGCGCGCGATGCTGCGCGGCATGCAAAGGTGATCTATGTGCCCCACCACATCCGCAGTCGGCAGGAAATCATCAACATCAGAACAACCGACGAATTGCGCGCGGCCTTTTTCCAATACCTGGAATTCTGCGACAACCTTGGGGCGTCCACGCATAAGCGCCAGGTGCTTACCGCCCGCTTCAAAAACCGCGATGCGATTGAAGGGACACATGAGGTGAACACTATGGATGCCGACGGCGTGCATGTGACGCCCCCCACCCGCACCACAGTGATCATCATGCGGATGATGGGCCAATGGCGCATTTGTGGTTCAGACAATTCGACAGATCACATCACCGGGGTCAGCGAAGCCCTGCGTGACCTTATGAAACAAACCTAGGGCAGCGCAGCCGCGCCCCCTTTGCCGACGATGACAGGAGAAACGTCATGACTGACTTCACTATGGAAACCGATGCAGACGGCGTTGCCGTCATCACGTGGGACACCGCTGACAAATCCATGAACGTGATGAGCCAGCAAGGCTTTTTCGATTTGGAGGCGTTGATTGATCAAGCCTTGGCAGATGATGCCATCAAAGGCGTCGTGATCACTTCGGGCAAACCGGGGTCATTTGCAGGCGGCATGGATTTGAACGTCATCGCCCAAACCCGCGACGCCGCAGGCGATGCGCCCGAACAGGCGGTGTTTGATATGGTCATGGGGATGCATGCGATCCTGCGCAAAATCGAACGCGCCGGGATGGACGCGAAAACCAACAAAGGCGGCAAACCAATTGCCGCCGCCCTGCCCGGCACAGCGCTTGGCATTGGCCTTGAAATCCCGCTCGCCTGCCACCGCATCTTTGCCGCCGACAATCCTAAAGCCAAGATCGGCCTGCCTGAAATCATGGTCGGCATCTTCCCCGGCGCGGGTGGCACCACGCGCCTTGTGCGCAAGATGGGCGCAATGGCAGCCTCTCCGCTGTTGCTAGAAGGTAAGATGAACGATCCCAAGAAAGCGCTTGCCGCTGGGGTGATCGACGAAGTCGTCGCGCCCGATGAGCTGCTGACCAAGGCAAAAGAATGGATCCTGTCAGAGCCCAAGATCGTCAAACCATGGGATGAAAAAGGCTATAAAATGCCCGGTGGCGCGCCATACCACCCCGCTGGCTTTATGAC
>CAYPVL010000035.1:0-492 GCA_964414165.1 uncultured Cognatiyoonia sp. | reverse complement strand
AGGCGCGCTGGTTCACCAACATCCTGATGAACCCAAGTTCATCGGCCATGATCCGAAGCCTGTTCATCAATAAAGAGGCCTTGGAAAAAGGGGCCAACCGCCCTGACCTATCTGACCAGAAGGTCAGCAAAGTTGGGATCATCGGCGCAGGTATGATGGGCGCTGGCATCGCGCTTGTCTCGGCCCTTGCAGGCATCCAAGTCGTGCTGATCGACGCCAAGCAAGAGGCCGCAGACAAAGGCAAATCCTATACCGCCGACTACATGGACAAAGGGATCGCCCGCAAGAAAGCGACGCCTGAGAAGAAAGAGGCCGTGCTGGGTTTGATCAACGCGACCACAGATTACGCAGCGCTGAAAGGATGCGATCTGATCGTCGAGGCCGTGTTCGAAGACGTCGGCGTCAAGGCCGAGGTGACCAAGAACGTGCAGGCTCAAACCGATTGCATCTTTGCGACAAACACCTCGACCTTGCCGATCACGGAACTCGCGA
>CAYPVL010000034.1:23873-31898 GCA_964414165.1 uncultured Cognatiyoonia sp. | reverse complement strand
TTCCACAAAGCGGATGTCGTGCATGGACGCATCAATCCCGATGGCCGCGAGTGATCCAAGGTACAAATCCTGCAAATCCGGCGGGCTGGGTTTGATCAGCACCTGATACTGATAATAGTGCTGCAAGCGGTTCGGGTTCTCGCCATAGCGCCCATCCGTGGGGCGGCGCGAAGGCTGTACATAAGCCGCCGCCCAAGGCCGAGAGCCAAGCGAACGCAGGGTTGTGGCCGGGTGAAATGTCCCGGCCCCAACTTCCATATCATAAGGTTGCATGATCGCGCAGCCGCGCGCTGCCCAATAGCTTTGCAGCCGCAGGATGATCTCTTGGAAACTGCGTGGTTTATCGGCCATTTCGCCCTCATCTGTCAGTTGGCACGTCAATAGGGGTGTGTGCACAAAGGGTCAATCAGGCCACGTCGCGTTAATTCCGCAAAATCGGCGCTGATTTGTGCTGCATCGAAGACTGCATGTGCTAAACACGCCGCCGGGGTGGCCCCTGCCAGGGCCGCGTGATTCACTATTGGAATGCGTATGATACGGGCTGCTGCTGCTTTTTTGATGTTGTTTTGGTTGACGGTTGCCGCCCAAGCGCAACAACCGGTGTGGGTTCAGATCGAGGCACAACCAACGCTGAATGCCGCCCAAGACCGGGCGCGCATTTATGCAGGCCAGCTTGAGGATGTGTCAGGCTTTGCTATCGGCGGGGGCTGGTACGGGATCGTTTTGGGCCCCTATGCGCGCAGTGACGCTGAAACCCTGCTGCGCGATTACAAAGCGGCGCGGCGCATTCCGGGCGATAGCTTTATCGCTTTTGGGCGCAACTTCCGTCAGCAATTCTGGCCAGTGGGCGTGGGGGCGAATACCACAGTGCAGCCCCTGCCCGGTGCAGACGCTGTCGTCGCGGTGACGCCCGATGCAACGACTGAAGACCCACCGGCGATTGAGATCATCGTTGAACCGGCCCCAATCACACCAGCGGATGAAACCCCGCAACAGGCACGCGCGTCCGAGGCAGACCTCAACCGCAGCCAGCGCGAGGACCTGCAAATCGCGCTGCAATGGGCGGGATTTTACAACGCCGCGATTGATGGCGCATTCGGGCGCGGGACGCGCAATGCGATGGGCGCTTGGCAGGATGCGAATAACCATGAGGTGACGGGCATCCTGACCACGGCCCAGCGCGCCGAACTGCTGGGGGCGTATAACGCGGTGCTTGATGGGATGAACCTGCAACTGGTGCGCGATGATGCATCCGGCATTCAGATGCAGGTGCCCACGGGTATTGTAGCCTTTACAGAATACGAACCGCCTTTTGTGCGCTTTGATGCCAAGGGCGATCTGGACGCGACGGTTTTATTCATCAGTCAAGAGGGCGATCAGACCCGTCTGTTTGGGCTCTATGAAATCCTGCAAACGCTTGCGATTGTGCCGACCGAAGGGCCGCGCACACGGCGCAACAGCAGTTTTGAGATCGAAGGTATCGGGGACGGTATCCATTCCTACACAACGGCCCGCTTGCAAAACGGGCAGATCAAAGGGTTTTCGCTGATCTGGCCCGCAGGTGACGACGAACGCCGCCGCCGCGTTCTGCAGGAAATGCAGGACAGTTTCAGCGTCATTGATGGCGTCCTTGATCCAAGCCTTGCCGCCCCCGGTGAAGATCAGGCGATTGATCTGGTCGCCGGGCTTGCCGTGCGCAAACCCAAACTGTCACGCAGCGGCTTTTATATCGACGGGCGTGGAACAGTATTGACCACGGTTGAAGCGGTCGCGGAATGCGAAAGGATCACGATCAACACCGATCACGATGCAACCGTCAGCTACAGCGTCCCAGACACCGGGATCGCGGTGCTGACCCCCAATGCGCCCCTTGCGCCTTTGGCTGTGGCCGCGTTCCAGCTTGGGGTACCTCGTCTGCAATCTGAAGTGGCGGTGGCCGGTTACCCCTATGGCGGCGTCCTTGTGTCACCATCGCTGACCTTCGGGCGCTTGGCTGATATTCGCGGGCTGAACGGGGAAGAGGCAGTGAAGCGCCTTGATCTGATCGCCCAAGACGGCGATGCGGGCGGTCCGGTTTATGATAACGGCGGGGCGGTTTTGGGAATGCTTTTGCCACGCAATGCGCAAAACGGGCAGGTCTTGCCGCCCGAGGTCAGCTTTTCAGTGGATGCAGGGGTGATCTTGGCGGTCTTGGACAAGGCAGGCGTATCGGTCGAGACGACAGACACAGTGGCGTTTATGCCGCCGGAAACTTTGACTTTGCGCGCAGCAGATCAGACGGTCTTGGTGAGTTGCTGGTGATCGAAAAAACCTAAAGGCTTTTTCGATCAGTGCGCGGCAGTGCAGTTACAAAATCAAAGATTTTGTAAGCCGTGCGCGGCAGTGCATTTTCACAGAAAATGTCACGAGAGCGGCACCCGGTTGCTATTCTAGGCGTCCGCCTCTTAAACACCCCCCGCTCACCCCCAAGCACCTGTGCTTTTTGAAACCGCAGAGCCTCCGGCGGGGATATTTTGAAACCAAAGAGCTGTTGGTGGCTCATCGACTGATGTAGTGGTTCTCTTTGCACAGGTTGAGGGGCGCTGCGCACACAATTCCCGGCCTCTAAAGCGCAATATCCGCTTTCACATGGATCAACGTCGGCCCTTTTGTGGCGAGGGCCTTGATGATGGCCTCTTTGAAAGTATCCAATGATTTCGGCGCAGCCGTCGCAGCCCCGTAAGCTTCGCCCAGTTTGATGAAATCGGGGTTCTTCTGGATCACCGCATTCGGCGCGATTTGGGCGCGCACCATGCTGTCCTCAATCTCGCCCAGCTTGCCGTTGTCCCAGATGATGATCGGCAGGGTCAGGTCCATCTCAACCGCGACCATCAGTTCCTGAAGGGTGTATTGAAAGCCATAGTCGCCCGCGATGGCGATAACGGGTTTGTCGCCGACGCCGATCTTGCCACCAATCGCAGCGGGGAGCGCGTAGCCGAGCGTGCCGAAGCCGTAAGGGTGGTGCCAATGGCCGGGGCGGTCCATGGGGTAGACCTCTTTGGCGGCATAAGCGAACTGGGTCATGTCGGAGAAGATCATGGTGTCGGGCGGGAGCGCTTCTTTGAGGGCGTCAGCGACAGGCAGGATGCCAGGACGTTCGGCGTTGATTTCGGCGCGCATGCGAGTGCGGAAGTCTGAGACTTCGGTGGGGGTCCAGTCGGTATCAGGTTCATAGCCCTCAAGGTCAGTTGAAAGAGACCACAGCATCATTCCTGCGTCGGTATGCATCGAAAAGTCGGCATTGTGCCTATCGCGTAAGACCTCTACGTCTCGATCTACCCGGATCAATGTAGCATTGTGTCCAAGATGATCGCGCCACAGATCAACTTCCGAAAGTTCCGTTCCAACCGCGATCACGAGGTCAGCTTTTGCAATTATGTCTGCACTTGAAAGCCGCGCCAGTGTCGATCCAAAATTTAATGCATAGTCATCCGAAACAATGCCACGCCCTGCATAGGTCGTGAAACAAGCGGAACCGGACTTGTCCAATACTTCCTGAACGACGCTACGGCCCCCAATGGCACCGCCACCAAAAATGAACAGAGGACGCTTCGCCTGTTTCACTCTCCATTTAACGTCAAGAACAAGATCGACACCCAAGTTGTAGTCAAGTGGAGGGGATTTTTTCTCAGGAAAGCTGCCTGCGGTCTTTTCCAGTAGGTTGATAGGAACAACAAGAGACTTGGGGCGCTTGCGCAATGTCGAAAACTCTCCCAACGCCCGGTCAATCAACCCATAGGCCGCATCCGCCGTCCGCGCTGTTTCGCTCCAATCACAGACCGCCCGTGCTGCCCCTTCCTGATCCTTCATCTGGTGCAACTGCCCGCGCGTTGCTGCCGTTTCATCCAGACACGACGAAATCACCAGCATCGGCACACTATCAGAATACGCCTGCCCCATCGGCGTCATGATATTGCACAAGCCCGGCCCTGTGATGACGTAACACACCCCCGGCTTGCCCGTCGCCCGCGCATAGCCGTCGGCCATGAAACCGGCACCTTGTTCGTGGCGGGCAAGGACATGGGTCAGGCCAGCCTCTTCAATCCCGCGATACATTTCTTGGTTATGCACGCCGGGGATGCCGAAGATTACCTCGACCCCGCGATCCTTCAGCATGTGCGAGATTTGGGCACCAAGGGGGCGGTCGGTCATTAGTCCCTCCAGAAACGAATTGATAGGATGGTCAGCACGACCAGCACTTCAAGGCGACCGATGAACATCGCCGCCGCGAGGATCCAGATCGGTAAATCGTCAAGCCCCGCATAATTCCCCGCCGGGCCGATCATATCGCCAAGGCCGGGGCCAATATTGCCAAGGGTCGCAGCGGCCCCGGACACGGATGTAATGAAATCAAGGCCTGTCAGGCCAAGCAAGACCGAGAACACGCCAAGCGACAGGATGAAGGCCACAAAGAAAGCCATGACCGAGTTCAGGACATCATCGGCAACCGGGCGGCCTCCGTACTTTGGCGTAAAGATACCGCTGGGCGAATGAATCTGACGGATTTGGCTTTTAATCGACGCGAACAATAGCTGATAGCGGAAGACTTTGACCGAACAAGAGGTTGATCCCGCGCAGCCCCCCACAAGGCCGATAAAGAAGAAGATCACCACAGGAAAGGTGCCCCAGCCCATGTAGTTCGCGCTTGCATACCCTGTGCCCGTCATGATCGAGACCACGTTAAATAGGCTATCGCGGAAAGATGCTTCGGTCATTTCGCCCGTGCGGCCCCAAAGCCATGACGCGATTAGCAGCACCACGATGCTGATCGTCATGAGAAAGGCGCGGATTTGTGTGTCCTGCAATAAGGGGGCCGCCGTGCCTGCGATCAACTGCACAAAGCGCACGAATGGCAGGGCGGCAAGGATCATAAAGACAATCGCGACATATTGGGTGCCTGCCCCGAACAGGCTGAAGGACGTATCATAATTGGCCATGCCTCCGGTCGAAACGGTTGTCATCGCATGGGTAATCGCATCCAGCGGGGCAAGGCCCGTGGCCGCATAGGCCAGCGCGCAGGCCACGGTCAACGCGGCGTAAATCACCGAAATGCGGCTGGCGATTTCACCTGCGCGCGGCAGAATTTTGCCCGAAGTATCAAACCCTTCCGAACGGAAGATTTGCATCCCCCCCACGCGCAGTTCCGGCAGGAAGACCATCGCCATCACAATGATCCCGACGCCGCCCAGCCACTGCAGGATACCGCGCCACAGTTTCAGCCCTTCGGGCAGCGTATCAAGCCGGTTGAACACCGTCGCCCCCGTGGTAGTCAGCCCTGACATGGCTTCAAAGAAAGCGTCCGTAAAGGTCGCTTCGGTCGTTCCAAGTATAAAGGGGATGGCCCCGAAAACCGGCAAGGCCAACCAGACAAGGGCGGTCAGCAAGAAGGTCTGCCGCAGGCTCAGCCCCGTGCCCACCCCGTTGGAGCAAGCCAGCGCCATCAGCCCCCCGAACAGCACAGTGATCGTCGCGCTTTCAGCAAAAACAAGCCAATGTTCGTTGCCCGCAAGCAGGTCCGCCAGCATCGGCACGATCATCGTGAGCCCAAGGGCGGCCACACACAGACCAATCACGTATCCAATGGGGCGAAAATCTATCATGGCGCAGGGTTGGCCTGCCGGGCTTGCCAAGTCAAGCAGCAGGCAGGCCCTTGCGTCTTATGGCGCGCCCACCCTATCTTGGGCGCAACGCTTTGCAGGACCCTTTGAAATGTCCCATCCCTACAGTGACTTGCCAGCCCGCGCCTTCTGGCGCAGCGCCGTGGCCGAGACAGACCGCAGCCAATTTCCGGGACTTTACACACCGCGTGTTGCGATCACGCCAGACACCACAGTTGCGACGGCAGGCAGCTGCTTTGCCCAGCACATCGGCACCTATCTGCGCATGGCGGGCTGCAATGTGCAGGACGCCGAACGCCCTTTGCAGGCGATGACCGACAAGATCGCCAAACGCTTTGGCTATGGGCTGTTTTCAGCGCGCTATGGGAACATCTACACCGCGCGCCAAATGTGCGAGCTTTTAGAGGACGTGCGAAGCGGACACGTGCACGACGCGCATGTCTGGACCAAAGGTAACGTATTCGTCGATGCCTTCCGTCCCACCATCGAACCCGAAGGGCTTGAGACCCGCGAAGAAGTCCGTCTGCACCGCACCCACCACCTGATCCGCGTTGCCGCGATGCTGGAACGCACGGATGTCTTCGTCTTCACGCTTGGGCTGACCGAATGCTGGCAACATATCCCCACCGGGCGCACCTACCCCGTCTGCCCCGGCGTCGCAGGTGGCATATTTGATCCCGGCCAACACAGGTTCCACAATTTCACCCATGCCGAGGTGCTGGCAGACCTCCACCGCCTTCATGACCTGCTGCGCAGCTTCAACCCGGATATGGCACTGATCCTCACTGTCTCGCCTGTCCCGCTGACGGCGACAGCGACGGACGCACATGTGCTGAATGCCACGACGCAATCAAAGGCAACCTTGCGGGCCGCTGCCGGGGAATTCATCGCCAATACGGTGAACACCGATTACGTTCCGTCATTCGAAATCATCACCGCGCCAGCCTCTGGCGGGCCGTGGTTTGATGGGAATATGCGCAGTGTTTCAACGGCAGGCGTGGAAAAGGTGATGAGCATCTTTCTTGCGGCCCATGGTCTGATCGAAGCAGCGCCAGAAGCCACTCCAACGCCCCAGCCTGACACCGCCGAAGAAGACCTTGTCTGCGAAGACCTGCTGCTGCAATCCTTCGCCAAATGACCAAACAGATCCACATCTTCGGCAACTCGCATCTTGCAGCTGTGCAGGATGGATACAAACAATTCGCCGGGCGCTGGCCGGAATTTGAGGCGACGTTCATCGGGGCCCACAAAGACGGGCTGGCCGAAGTCACCTGTGAAGACGGCATCCTGAAGCCAATCAGTGCAGAGGCCATCGACGATTTCGACCGCCTTGCCGGATTAACGGAAGTCGACCTGCGCAACACCGCCGCCATCGTGATCATCGGCGCCGGCTTTGCCCCAATCCGGGCGGCGATGATCTACCACCGGGCACGCTGGGCCGCGCTGCCATCGGTCCAAGCCAATCCAGACCCATCACCCGAATGGGCGCTTGTCTCAAAGCCCGCCTTCTCGGCGATGCTGCAAGCCAAACTGCTGGAAGAGGCCGCCGGACGGCTGATCCGCATCCTGAAACGCGATATCGACACGCCAATCTTTCTGGTCAGCCAACCAAGGGCGACCACGCGGATCATGGAGATTGGGAAACACCGATTGGACATCGTGCGAAGCGTCATTACTGCCGGCGATGGCGCGGCCCTGTCCGAGATGTTTGAGGCAAACGCCGCGACCTTGGCCGAAGCGCTTGGCGTCACCTACATCGGGCAAAACCCCGGCACGATCACGCAAGACTTCCTGACGGCAGAACCTTTCTGCAAAGGGGCCATCCGGCTAGCCAAGCTTGGGCGCTTCAGCCAACCCAAAGAAGACGTGCTGCACGCCAACGCGGCCTATGGCAAAGTGGTGCTGGACCAAATCAAATCAGCCCTGATCCGCGAACGGGTGCTCACACCCTGATACCACGCCAAGGTCAGAATTGCGCACACCCCAACACCTCTTTGGTTTCCAAATATCCCCGCCGGAGGCTCAGCACCCTCCACCCCACACCAAACATCAGCTTCAGCACGTAGGGCGGATCTCGACCCACCGCCCCCTGCTAGCCGACGTGGAAGAGTGACGCAAACAGACGCGGGTCAATGCTCTCTGCTGCAAAGGTTTCACCTTCCGTCAGCACAGACACGGCATCATGGCTGTGCAGGCTTTCCTGATGGCTGGCAATCACGCGGAAATCGCTGACGCGGGGATCAAGCTGCAATTGCTCGGTAAACAGACGCGCTGCATCCTCGACAAAGATCGGATTGGCGGCATTCAATTCAGCAAAGGCCTGCTCATCCTCGCGCTTGACCATCACTTGGGTCTCGGTCGGCACAGC
>CAYPVL010000034.1:0-23863 GCA_964414165.1 uncultured Cognatiyoonia sp. | reverse complement strand
GGCGCGATCAATCAAATCCTCAAACCACAAACACGGCCCATCCTCGACCAGCACAGAAATTCGGGCAACTGAACGCTGGGAATGGGGCGTGGCAAGCTGGCCGCGGAACTGGCGGGCGTGCTCGGACAACTCAAGCGAACAGGGGCATGTTGATGAATAGACGTAATCCAGATGCACGATCTTTTTGCGCACACCGGCACTTTCAACCAACTCCAGCGCGATGTCGTAATACTGATAGCCCGACAGGCCCGACCGCAGGCTTTCGACCTTCATCGGGAATGAGAACCGCATCTGAATGCGGGCATCAAAGCTTTCAAGATCGGTCTTATAGGCATCCAACGCGCGCTCGATCACTTCAAAACTAAACGTCTCTTCGGCGTGCTTGTAAAAGGTGCGCATGATCCGGGACATGTTGATGCCCTTCTTCTCGGCCTCAAGGGACACAGTACCCGTCACGGATGTTTCAAGCGTCAAGTCGCCATTGTCGCGGGTGCGAAAGCGGATCGGCAGGCGAAAATTGGAGATGCCGACATGCTGAATTTGTTGCTTAGCACCCTTAATCAGGCTGCTTGGACCGTTCTGCAAATCGGGCATTGAGGCTTTATAAGCGTCATCCACCGCAAAATCTTCGGGATATGCGCGGGCCAAAGCGGGGTAGTTGCTGACTTCTTGCCCCGGAATCAAACGCGCAACCAGTGGATCAAGGGTCGCGACCTCTTCGGGGGTCACGCCATTGGCCCAGCGACGCAGCATCGCCAAAGCAGCCTCGGCCTCTTCACGGCTTGGATCACGGTCGAAATCGGCGGAATGAATATTCATCTCGGCAGCCCCCTCTAAGGTATCCGCCCCGTTAAGATGGGGTGACGCGAACGATTTTCCAACCGTTTGTTCATAGATACGCAACAATTCGGCGCGTGGATCAATCGAGGGCGGCTTATCTTCGGGCATTCCGAACCTTAGATGGCATCCAGTGCCTGGGTCAAATCCGCAAGCAGATCGGCGGGATCTTCAAGGCCCACACTCAGGCGGATCAATCCCGGTGTAATGCCAAGCGCGTCCTTCTGGGCTTGGGGCAGGCGCTGATGTGTCGTGGTTGCGGGATGGGTTGCGATGGACTTGGCATCACCCAGATTATTAGAAATCAGGAAGATTTCGAGGGCGTTCATAAAGGTAAACGCCGCCGCCTGAGAACCGCAATCAATCGACAACACCGTGCCGCCCGCGCCCATCTGATCCATCGTCAGCTGATACTGTGGATGGGTGTCATGCCCCGGATAAATCACCTGCGTCAGCTTGTTGTGACCGATTAATCCATCCGCAATGCGGGTCGCGGCAAAGGTTTGCGCCCGCACGCGCAAATCCATCGTCTCAAGGCCTTTCACCAACATCCAAGCCGTAAAGGGCGACATCGCCCCGCCAGAGTGCTTGAGATAGGGTTCAACCGTGCCGCGAATGAAATCGCGGGTGCCAAGAATGACGCCACCCAAGGCCCGGCCCTGCCCGTCGATATGTTTGGTCGCAGAATAGACAACAACATCAGCGCCTTGGGCGATGGCGTTCGAATAAATGGGGGTCGAAAAGACGTTATCAACAATGACAGTGGCCCCCACCGCATGGGCAAGCTTGGACACAGCGGAAATATCAACGACCTGCAAGGTCGGGTTGGCGATGCTTTCAAAGAACACAGCCTTGGTATTGCTGCGGATCGCGGACGCCCATGCATTCAAATCAGTGCCATCAACAAAGGTGACCTCAACGCCGAAGCGGGTCAGGATATTTTCAAGGATATAAAGGCAGGACCCAAACAAAGCACGGGCGCTGACCACATGGTCACCGGCCTGCAACATCGACATCAAAGCACCGTTTACCGCCGCCATCCCGCTCGCCGTGGCAAAGCCATCCTCGGCCCCTTCAATAGCGGCAATACGATCCTCGAACATGGCGACGGTTGGATTGCCGTAGCGGGCATAGATAAATTCATCCGGGCCACTGTCGATAAAGCGGGCCTCGGCGGCTTCGGCGGTAGGATAAACAAAGCCCTGGGTCAGAAAAATCGCCTCTGACACCTCGTTATATTGGCTGCGGCGGGTGCCGGCGTGCACGGCTTTCGTGCGCTTGTTCCAATCGTTTTTCATCTCTCAAGTCCCTTCAGGCAAAATAAAACCCCGATACCCTTCAAGGTATCGGGGCTGCGCCCTGACCCCTCTTTAGCAGAATATTTAACGTGGCCCGCAATCCGGTAACAAATCGCCACCTGTTCCGCTTAAAGGGCAGCAAGGCAAGGGTCAAGACACAGGGATGTTTGGACGCGCTGAAACCTCAGGCGCGCTTAGCCCTTTTTTTACAAATTGGGTTTAGCAGATGTGCCATGGAAAAGTTTCGCAAAGGGCGCCTGCCATCTGACATTGAACTTCTCGTGGAAACGGGGGACGGACCTGTGCGCGCCAAGGTCGTGGATGTCAATGAATACGGGATACGATTGTTTGGGGCGCTGAATGTGCGGCGGGGGGAAGACATTACCGCCACCCTCAAATCGTGGGAGGTGTCGGGCGTCGTACGCTGGGCACGGCGGCCTTACTGCGGGGTTCTGTTTGACAGCCGCGCGCCTGACGCCGCCCTAGCAGAACTGCGCGGGCTGGACGGGCTGAACCTGCGGGCCATGTCGCGCCCCATTCAGGCGCAAGACATATTGCGGCGTTAGGGCGGTTTAATCCTGCCCTGCGTTTTCGGGTGCGATCAGGTATTTCTGTAACATCACAATCTGTGACCACAGGAAGATAAACAGAAGAACCGGAAAGGCAAAGGTTTCGATCTTGACCCAAAGGTCTGTGCTTTGGGTGCGCCAAACCAATTCGTTCGCCACACCAAGGGCCAGAAACATCAACGTAATGCGCTTGGTCAGGATCATCCACCCCTCAGGCTGCATGGGCAGGAAATCCGCAAGCACCCATTGCAGATAGCTTTGACCGCGCCACAAACCAAAGCCCAGAATGGCCGCAAAGAACCCGTACACGATGGTGGTTTTCATCTTAAAGAACCGCTCATCGTTGAAATAGGCGGTGGCCCCGCCAAAGACGATCACCATGAAGGCCGTGAAAATCTGGATGCGCGACAGTTTGCCCGTCAGCGCCCAAAGCAACCCCATCGAGACAAGCAAGATTGGCACAAACACCAAGGTCGCGACGATAAAGCCCGAATATTCAGTCCCGCCAAAGACGTAAACCTCATCCTTGATCCTTTGATACAGCACAAAGAAAATCAGGGTTGGCCCCAGTTCCAGTACCTGTTTCACAAAGCCATTGATCTTGCGTTCCGCCATCGAAATCTCCCTTAGCCCCCCATTTCAACGATCACAGCGCCAAGTGCAACCAGCGCCATCAGAAAGGTGCGGCGGGGGCCGACCTTTTCGCCCAAGAACAGCCAGCCAATCAGGGCCGCAAACACGGTCGAGGTTTCGCGCAGCACCGCCGCCTCACCCACTTTATCCAGCCGTGTGGCCAGCATCACGCCGCCAAAGCTTAACCACGCGATGAATGCGCCGAAAAAGCCCCGCCACATCAAAGGCGCAAGCGTGGGCGGGGTCATCATCCGGCGATATCGCCATGCGGCCAGCAGTGGAAAATCAAGGGCAGTGATAAAGAAGAACCACGCCAAAAAGGTAAAAGGATCAGGGCTTTGACGAATGCTATACGCATCATAAGTGGTATAAACCGCAACAAATATGCCCCCTGCCAAGGCCCATGCCAAACCGATTTTCAAGGCACGCGGGTCAAGTGTCTCTTCGCTGAGATTGCGCAAAGCCAGCAGCAGGATCCCTCCAGATAAGCAGGCCACGCCCAACCATTGCACGGCTGTAAAGTGTTCATGAAAAATCACCGATGCAGCAAGAACTGTGACCAACGGCCCCGTGCCACGCACGACCGGATAGACAACCGTATAGGCCGCGCGCTCATACGCCAGCGCCATAGTAAGTTTATAGCCAAAGTGAATAACCAACGCCCCGGCAAGCAACCACGCCACCTGCCCGCTTGGCCAAGGCACAAGGAAAAGCGCGACAGGGGCCGAGATCACGACCAGCCACGCGTCAATCGCCCCGCGCGTCAGCCAAGGATCATGGCGGCCCTTTTGCAATGCACCAAATACTGCGTGGGCCACGGCGGACATCAGGGCCAGTAAGGTGGCAAGCCGCGCGCCTTCGGGCGTGCCTGCGATTTGCACAATCCAGTCAGACATTGCGGGTTTGCGCGCATGGAGGGGGTTCTACCCCCGCGCGTGCCGCGCCCCCCGGCATATTTTTATTCAAAAGAAACAGCTTAGCGGTCCAAGCCGACCAAAGCGTTCGCAAAGTCTTCGGGGTCGAAGGGGGCCAAATCATCAATCTGTTCGCCAACACCAATAGCATGGATCGGAAGGCCAAATTTGTCGGCCAAAGCGACAAGCACGCCGCCTTTCGCGGTGCCATCCAGTTTCGTCATCACAAGGCCGGATACATCAGCAAGTTCCTGAAACACTTTCACCTGTTGCAGCGCATTCTGCCCGGTGGTCGCATCCAAAACCAGCAATGTATTATGCGGCGCATCCGGATCCTGCTTGCGAATGACGCGCACGATTTTGGAAAGTTCTTCCATCAAATCTGCACGGTTTTGCAAGCGCCCGGCAGTGTCGATCATCAACAGATCAGCCCCGTCTTTCTGGGCTTGGGCCATCGCATCAAAGGCAAGGCTGGCCGGATCTGATCCTTCGGGCGCGGTCAAAACCGGTACGCCAGCACGATCACCCCAGACCTGCAATTGTTCGACAGCCGCTGCGCGAAACGTATCCCCCGCAGCGATCACCACGGATTTTCCGGCAGCTTTGAACTGGCTGGCAAGCTTGCCAATCGTCGTCGTCTTGCCCGAACCGTTCACGCCAACCACCAAAACCACCTGCGGTTTATGGGCATAAAGCGGCATCGGGCGGGCGACGCCGTCCATAATGCGCGCGATTTCTGCAGCCATCAGCGCCTTGATTTCAGCAACCGACAGCTTTTTACCAAAGTTGCCTTCGGACATATTTGCGGTAACGCGCAGCGCCGTATCCACGCCCATATCCGCCGTGATCAGCAGATCTTCAAGCTGCTCAAGCATGTCATCATCCAGCGTGCGGCGCACGACTGTCTTCTTTTCACGCCCAAAAAAGCGGCCCAACAGGCCCTTCTTTTCTTCCCGCGCGTCTTCCTCAACTTCATCCAAAGCCGAGGGCTGCAACGTCGTCATTGGTGCGACGACAGCCTCGCGTACCGGTGGAGCAGAGGCCGCTTCCACGACAGCCTCGGCCTGTTCTTCAATCTCATCGGCAAGCGCGTCGATGGCTTCATCGGACAACGGCGCAGGGATGTCATGGGCAAGCCGGGCTTCTTCTGCTTCAGCCAAGCGCTGCGCTTCGGCTTCTTTGGCAAGACGGTCCGCTTCAATCCGCGCCTGTTCTTCCTGCGCTAAACGTGCGGCCTCTGCCTTTGCGCGTTCCTCGGACGCAATCCGTTCAGCCTCTTGCGCCGCAGCCGCACGTTCAGCTTCAGCAGCACGCGCAGCGGCGGCTTCGGCTTCGCGGGCCTGTGCTTGCGCTTGGGCTTGCGCTGCCTGCTGGGCCGCTTCGGCATCGTTGCGCCTTTGTGCTTCAGCCGCACGTTCGGCCTCGGCAGCAGCCGCGCGGGCGGCCTGTTCTTGGGCTTCTTTTAGTCGAGCAGCCTCAGCCGCAGCAGCCTGCGCGCGTTCTTGTGCGGCTTGTTCCGCGCGGGCGCGCTCAGCGGCAGCCTCTTCGGCACGGCGCTTTGCTTCTGCTTCGGAGGCAAGACGCGCGTCTTCGGCCAATCGGGCCTCCTCGGCAGCGCGCGCCTGCGCGGCTAACCGCGCCTCCTCGGCCTCAGCGGCTGCGGTATCAACCACAACCTCTTCTTCCTCGCCCCCATCATTGACGATGGCATCCAAACCTTCATCAATCTTGGAAGACGACCGGAACATCCGATCCTTGAGCTTTTTGAAAAACGACATGGCATCTCGATCACGTTAAGGCTGATCTTCACCTAAACATCCACGCGTTCTTTGGAAAGGGGCTAGGCGATGCGACCGTAAAACCCAAGCTGTTCGGCTTCGGTAAAGCGCGCACCCGGTTGTTCATAATAGGTCAGCACAGCGATCATGCGCGCGCGGTCGCCTTTCACCGGGGTCACGCGATGCGGCGTATTCACACCGCGAAACACATTGAGCGTGCCGGGGATCACGTTCATCTGGCGCATTTCAGGATCATCGCCCGCCAAAAGCCGGGCAACACCGTCGTAATTCGGATCATCCGCTGTGCGCAGATCCGTGCGATATTCGAACGCCCCGCCCTCTTTCGGGGCCTGCAAAAGCAGGGTCACCGTGAATTCGGAGCGGTCAAAATGCCAGTTCAGCGCCTGCCCTTCGCGGTAGCGCATCACGTTGAAAGACGCCAAAGGATCGTCCATCGGATAAAGCGCGTCCTTGCCCATGACCTCGGCCAAAAAGGCCTGCAACGGCGGCCACGCATAAATCTGCGCGACCCGGCTGCCCGGCAATTGATCGGCGCAAAGCGTGTTGTTTGAGGTCTCAAATTCCACCAGCGCGGGGTGATCGGGGGCCAGTCCGGGGATGTCTTTCCTGAAATAGACATTGTGGCGGCGGGCGTGGTTGAATGACGCAGTATCCATCAAGGGCGTATGGGCATCTGCCTCAGCCTGCGCAGCGTCGGCGTGCAGAAAACCGTCCAGATTGAACATGCCGTCCGCATCAAGTTCCGCGCGGCAGCGTTGCACCAAAGCGCGGTAGGCCTCGGACGCAGGCTGGTCGAGCGGGAAGTCAGAAAGGTTCAGAAAGTTCAAATCTCATCCTTAAAATGCGTCATCACCATCTTGATCGGGTTCTGGGCCGCCTGCCCCAGCCCGCAAATACTGGCATCCGACATGGCAGTGCACAAGTCTGTCAGCAGGTCCTGATCCCACGCATCCGCCTGCATCAGCTTGACCGCCTTTTCACAGCCCACCCGGCACGGGGTGCATTGGCCGCAGCTTTCATCCTCAAAAAACCGCAGCATATTCAGCGCTGCATCGCGGGCGGCATCCTTGTCGGACAGAACAACCACGGCGGCAGACCCGATGAATGTGCCCAAAGGTTGCAGCGTGTCAAAATCCAGCGGCACATCATTGATCGACGCAGGCAACAAACCCGATGACGGCCCACCCGGTTGATATGCCTTGAAAACATGGCCCTTGGTCATGCCGCCAGCCGCTGCGATCACATCCATGATCGTCGAACCTGCAGGCAACAGATACACGCCGGGATGAGCCACACGGCCCGACACCGAATAAGACCGCAGCCCCTTACGCCCGTTCTTTTCCACGGACGACAAAACCTCGGGCCCTTCGCGGCAAATCCGCGCCACCCAATGAAGCGTTTCGACGTTATGCACCAGCGTCGGGCGATCAAAAATCCCGACTTGGGCCACAAACGGGGGGCGATGGCGCGGAATGCCACGCTTGCCCTCAATACTTTCAATCATCGCGGATTCTTCGCCGCAGATGTAAGCGCCTGCACCGCGCCGCAGATCAATATAGCCCTGTTCAACAACGCCTGCGGCCTCAAGTGCTGCAATCTCACGCGCGAGAATTTCAAGCACAGCCGGGTATTCATCGCGCATATAGATAAAGCACGTTTCTGCCTCGACCGCCCAAGCGGCAATCAGCATCCCCTCAAGGAACAGATGCGGCGTGCGTTCAAGGTAGTAGCGATCCTTAAAGGTGCCCGGTTCACCCTCATCCCCGTTCACGCCCAAGTAACGGGGACCAGCATTGCCACGCACAAAGCCCCATTTCTTGCCCGATGGAAAACCGGCACCGCCTAGGCCACGCAGCCCAGAAGCCAGCACCTTTTCCTGCACGTCTTCCCAATCGCCGCCATCACGCAACTTTAGAAGCGTCGCGTAACCACCTGATGATAAATAGCTTTCGTAGGTCTCATAGTCTGGCACATGTGCATGGGTATCCCCCGCTGCAATCGCCGTTTTCACCTTATCAACTGTCGCATGATCAATATGCGCATGGCCCAATTCCAACACAGGGGCCGTATCGCAACGCCCCATACAAGGGGCACGCAAGACGCGCACTTCGGATGCATCCAAGCCATCCGCAAGCGCGGCCTTCAAGGCCTGCGCCCCGGCAAGTTCACATGACAAACTATCGCACACCCGAATGGTCAACGCGGGCGGGACTGATTCACCCTCCTTCACCACGTCAAAATGGGCATAGAAGGTTGCAACTTCGTAAACCTCGGCCTGGGACAGGCGCATTTCTTCGGCTAAGGCGCGCAGGTGGGCGGCTGACAAATGACCGTAAGCATCTTGAATCAAATGCAAAAATTCGATCAGCAAATCACGGCGGCGGGGGCGATCGCCAAGCAAAGCACGCACCTCATCCCAAGCCTGATCTGCGACCTGACGGCCCTTGGGACGATGGCGCCCCTTGCCCTTGCCCGATTTCCAAACGCCTTTGCGATCATCCAAAGCCATGCCGTGCTCCCTTCACTTGGCCCTTCTTACCCCACACGCCGGGCAAAAACGACGCAAATGCGACATCACAAATGCCACAAGCGTTGTCAGAAACAACTTGTCGCAGCGCAGGTAGCTTATCGGAAACATTTGTCGTGCTATATGCACCGACATGCGTGTGATGATCCTTTTTGCTTTGGCGACCTTACTGCCCATTCCCCTTCTTGGGATTGGCGCGCTTGCGGGCGGCTGGTGGGTGGCGCTTGCGCTGATCTATATGACAGGGCTGACCTTTGTTCTGGACACAGCCGTCAAAGTTATCACACCGCCCGTGCCCGAAGCAGAATTTCCCGTCGCCAACAGCCTGTCTGTTGTGCTCGGCCTGCTTCACTTCCCACTGCTTGGGCTGATCGTCTCTGGCCTCGCGGGCGATGCGCTCTCGACCCTTGCAAAATGCGCGCTGTTCATGGCCGCCGGGCTTTATTTCGGACAGGTCGGCAATTCCAACGCGCACGAGCTGATCCACCGGGGCGCACGGCACCTGCATGTGCTTGGGAAATGGGTCTATATTTCGCTTTTGTTTGGGCATCATACATCTGCGCACCCACTTGTGCATCACCGCTATGTGGCCACGGATTTGGACCCAAATACATCGCGGCTGGGCGAGACATATTATGCCTACCTGCCACGCGCATGGATGGGATCGTTCCGGGCAGGGTTGGCGGCTGAAAACGCGCGGCGACAGGGGCAGCCGATCTGGCAGCATCCTTATGTGCACTACATCCTTGGCGCAGCCCTTATGGTCGGGATCGCAGCCGTCATCGGTGGCCTCAAAGGGGCGATCCTCTACATGCTTCTCGCAGGATATGCGCAGTCACAACTCATGCTGTCGGATTATGTGCAACACTATGGATTACAACGTAAAATTCTGCCCTCAGGTAAGCCCGAACCGGTCGACGCACGCCACAGCTGGAATAGCCCGCATTGGTTTTCATCTGCGCTGATGCTGAATGCGCCGCGCCATTCAGACCACCACGCGCACCCGGCGCGGGAATTTCCTGCGCTTGGCCTGCCCACAGATGGCCCAACCCTCCCCCGGTCACTGCCGACAATGGCGACCCTTGCGCTTTTCCCGTCGCGCTGGTTCAAAGTCATGGACCCAAAGGTGGCAAAATGGCAAAAAGGCTAGCAGCAATCGTGGCATTGATCGGCACAAGCGCACTGGCTGAAACACCTATGACGGGCGCAGAATTCGACGCCTATGCCACTGGAAAAACCCTGTCTTTCGGCACACCCGGCAACCCGGATTTCGGCGTCGAACAATACCTGCCTGGGCGTGACGTCATCTGGTCCCCCGCCCCCGACGTTTGCATCAAAGGGGTCTGGTTCGAACAGAACGGCGACATCTGTTTTCTTTATGACCACGATCCCGAACCCAAATGCTGGGCGGTCTATCCGACAGAAAACGGAATCCGGGCCGAATTCACAAACCGCCCCGGCACAACAGTGATTTTCGAAAGCCGGGATGACCCCAAACCGCTGTCCTGCCCCGGCCCCGACCTACTTGGTTAGATCGACGCGGCCATCGGCAAATTCGATCTCAAGCGATGTGGCCGCTGTCGCCCCAGCCACATCCGTGACCAAACGATCGCCATCGCGCACAACCGCATAGCCCCGGCGTAACGTCTCGCGATAGCCCAAGGTTTCGCGCAAACGATCCAAGGCCTCAAGCCGGGCCAACCGTTCGGCCTGCTGGCGCGCGGAAACAGATGACAACCGGGCCGACAAGGCCGCAAACGCTGCCGCAGATCGGGCCACATCCGGGGTGCGCAATTTCACCCGTTCCAAAGCCATCCGGCGATCCTTCGCCACGCGCATCAAGGCAGGGGCCAGACGCGCGCCATTCTCTGCAACACGGCGCTGATGCCCAGCAACAACGCCACCCAGTAAGCTGGGGCGCAAAGCGACATTCGCAAGCTGCAGCGCCTTTTTCTGCGCCGCCCCACGCAACGCGCCGGGCAAGCGTTCCGCCCAATAATCAAGGCGTTGGGAGGGGCTTTCCAACAAAGCCTCGGCCCGCGGCAAGGCCCGCGACAGATCACGCAAGCGCTGCTTGCGTTGTTCAACCGCGCCCCCCACAGCACGACCAAGCCGCCCCCCCTGCTGATCCACCCAAGACATCAACTCAAGGCGCACAGGCACCGCCAATTCCGCCGCCGCCGTCGGGGTTGGCGCGCGCTTGTCAGACGCAAAGTCAATCAACGTCGTATCGGTTTCATGCCCTACAGCTGAAATCAGCGGAATGTCTGATGCTGCCGCAGCACGTACAACCACCTCTTCATTAAATCCCCAAAGATCTTCAATCGACCCGCCACCACGTGCGACGATTAAAAGATCAGGTCGGGGCAATGCGCCCCCCGGCGTCAAGGCATTGAACCCCGCAATGGCACGCGCAACTTCGGGCGCACAGTTCGCGCCCTGCACAGCCACGGGCCAGACCAACACTTTGCGCGGAAAACGATCCCGCAAACGATGCAGGATATCCCGGATCACAGCACCGGAAGGAGAGGTCACAACCCCAATAATTTCGGGCAAATAGGGAAGCACTTTTTTGCGCTCAGCCGCGAATAATCCCGCGTCTGCCAGCGCTTTCTTGCGCTTTTCCAACATCGCCATCAAAGCACCGGCACCCGCAACCTCAATACTATCGACGTTGATATTGTACTTTGATTGCGGCCCAAAGGTGGACAACTTGCCAGTGACAATCACCTCCAGCCCCTCTTCGGGCTGCACGCCAAGGCCCGATACCTGGCCCTTCCAGGTGTTGCACGCGATCACATTCCGCTCGTCCTTCACATCATAGTAAAGATGTCCGGACCCGGCACGCATCACACGGCCCACTTCGCCGCGCACACGCACACGGCCAAATGCGCCCTCAAGCGTCTTCTTCACCGATCCCGTCAGTTCGGAAACTGTGAATTCCGGTGCGTTGCTTTTGCTGTCTTCGTGCTCAAAAAGGTCCATGGACTGCCCTTGTTCTTCACCTGCCCCAACCTTAGAACGCAAGGCAACAAAGGCCAAGCGGGGACAGGCAATGAACATTCTGATTTTGGGCAGTGGCGGGCGCGAACATGCGTTGGCATGGGCGATCAAGCAGAACCCGAAATGCGACCGGCTGATCGTGGCACCGGGCAACGCTGGCATTGCCGAAATTGCACGCTGCGCGGATATCAACATCCTGGATGGCGATGCAGTCGCGGTCTTCGCTGAAGAAAACGCGATTGATTTCGTGATCATCGGCCCCGAAGCCCCGCTTGCCGCAGGTGTCGCCGACACATTGCGCGCCACCGGCCTCCTCGTCTTTGGTCCCTCCAAAGCCGCCGCCGCACTTGAGGCCTCAAAGTCTTTCACCAAAGACATCTGCACCGCCGCAAATGCACCCACCGCGGCCTATGGGCATTTCACCGATGCGGACGCAGCGCGCGCCTACATCCGCGCCCAAGGCGCGCCCATCGTTGTGAAAGCCGACGGGCTGGCCGCAGGCAAAGGCGTCATCGTCGCCATGACCGAGGCCGAAGCCCTCGCCGCGATTGATGATATGTTCGACGGCAGCTTTGGCGATGCCGGGGCCGAAGTTGTGATCGAGGAATTCATGGAAGGCGAAGAAGCGTCATTCTTCGTTCTGTCTGACGGCAAAACGCTGTTGCCCATCGGCACAGCACAAGACCACAAACGGGCCTTTGACGGGGACACAGGGCCAAACACCGGCGGCATGGGGGCCTATTCCCCTGCCCCTGTGATGACAGATGCCGTGATCGCCAAAACCATGGACGACATCGTCGCCCCCACCATGGCCGAAATGGCCAAACGCGGCACGCCGTTCCAAGGGGTTCTTTTCGTCGGTCTGATGATCAAGGACGGACAACCGCGCCTTGTCGAATACAACGTGCGGTTCGGAGACCCGGAAACACAAGTGCTGATGATGCGGCTTGGGGGGCAAGCGCTTGATCTGATCCATGCCTGTGCTGAAGGACGGCTTGATCAGATGCAAGTGAACTGGGCCGATGACCACGCGCTGACGATTGTTATGGCCGCCAACGGCTACCCCGGTGCTTACGAAAAAGGCAGCGTGATCAAAGGGCTGGACACACTCCCCGAAGATTCAAAACAAATGACTTTCCACGCAGGCACCACGCTGGCAAACGGACAAATCACCGCAACCGGCGGCCGCGTCCTTGCCGCCACAGCGCGCGGATCATCCCTGCAAGAGGCCCACGACAAAGCCTATGGCCTTATCCGATCCATTGATTGGCCACAGGGTTTCAACCGCACAGACATCGGCCACAAAGCGCTCTAACACCTCGCTTTGTTCAAAATACGCCCGCCGGAGGCAAAAAAGGCCACGCACATGCGTGGCCTTTTCAATTTTCGCCAGAAAATTGGTTTATGCCGCAGCGCGGCCCACCAAAACACTGGTAATCTCTTCGCCAGCCGCAACCTCGTCACCACCGGCAACAGCGGCGATCTCACGGGTCAAACGCTCCAAAGCGGCTTCATACAACTGGCGTTCGGAATAAGACTGCTCGCGCTGATCGTCTTGGCGGTGCAAATCGCGGACCACCTCGGCAATGGCGATCAAATCGCCCGAGTTGATCTTTTGTTCATATTCCTGCGCCCGACGGGACCACATGGCCTTTTTGACCTTGGCCTTGCCGCGCAAAGTTTTCATTGCATGGGCAACCACGTCCGGGGTGGCCAAGGCACGCATGCCCACTTCGGTGGCCTTATGGGTCGGCACACGCAGGGTCATTTTGTCTTTTTCAAAAGCAATCACAAACAGCTCAAGCTCAAAGCCCGCCACTTCCTGCTCTTCGATTGAAATCACTTTGCCGACACCGTGGGCGGGGTAGACAACGAAATCATTGGGCTGAAATTCTCTTTTCTTCGACTTGCTCATCTTGGTCCTTCCATCAGACACATCTTCAAGCGACAAAACGACCGGCGCGGGTGTCGCCACCCCCGTCAGTCGGAAATCCGCAATAAACTTGTTAGCTCTTCAGCATCATTATCGGCAGTATACCACAAAAAACGCCTTGAAGAAAGCGCACAGAACGCAGCGTTAGCCGCCCTCGCCCGCAGCCTCGGAAAAGAGTTCCATCTTGCCTTCTTTGCCGTCCATCTCTTCAGCGGTGGGCAGCGGGTCTTTCTTTGTGATGATCACCGGCCACATCTCGGAATACTTGCGGTTGAATTCGACCCATTTTTCCATGTCCGGCTCTGTATCCGGGCGGATCGCATCGGCTGGGCATTCAGGTTCACAAACGCCGCAGTCGATGCATTCATCGGGATGAATCACCAGCATATTCTCGCCTTCATAAAAGCAGTCCACAGGGCAGACTTCGACACAGTCGGTATATTTGCAGGCGATGCAGCTGTCGTTCACGATGTAGGTCATAGGCGGTTCCGTGTTTGTAACGCGACCCTGCTAGGGCAACGCGCGCGATCAATCAAGCGGGAACGCCCCATCATCACGCATCTGAGACGTCATGTCCCGCCGATCCTTCTTTGTTGGGCGCCCTTTCCCGTCAAAGCGGGGGTTCTTGGGACGCACGACCGGGGGTGGCGACATATCTTCATACAAAGCCTGCGCTTCAGGGGCCGGGCCACGGCGCACCCCACAAGCAAGGATCTTGACGACCTTCACGTCGGTCTCTTTCGGGAATGTCAGCACATCGCCGGGGCCAACCGCGCGGGCGGGCTTGCTGGCAGGCGTGCCATCGACACGGACCTTCCCCGCAGACACAACGCCGGCGGCCAGACTGCGCGACTTGAAAAACCGCGCATGCCAAAGCCACTTATCAAGGCGAATGGTGTCGCGGGCCTCAGTCAATCCTTTTTGAATCCGGCCAAAGCGGCAGCAAACGGATTATCAGGATCAATCTGCTTTTCTTTTTTCGGCTTTGCCTGGAACGACTGAGGCTTATTGCCCCCACCCTTCGGCCCCTTGCCTTTGGGCTTACCCTTGCCGCGCGGCTTGTCACCTTGGGGACGCTGTTGGCGCTTGGCGGCGTTGCCACCCCATGTGAAGGTAAAAAACGCCTCCTGCTCTGGCGCGGCGGGTTCAGCTTGGTCCGCGTCCCGGACTTGATCCGGGACCTCCCCTTCAACCGGCGCAGCATCCGCTTCGGGTTTCGCAGGCTTCACCTTCTCACGCGTACCTTCTTCGGCCTTATAGCCCAAGCCGCGCATTAAATCCGCGAACTGTACCAAGGTCATACCTGTAATCGACAGCATATCAGCGGTCGCCTCAAAGCCACCGCGCGAATCCTGTTCGCGCAGCATATCGGCCAGACGTTCGACCATATCAATGCGAATAGCACGCTCGCCCGCTGCGCGATAACCAGCCATGGCATAGTAGCCCGGCACCGCATCTTTGGCGGCAGGAACAGTGACCAAACCGGGGGGTGGGCTTTCGGGGAATTCCTGCAGGCTTTTGAACAATGACCACAAAACCAGACGCAGGCGTGTTGGGGCAGGCTTCAAAAGCAAAGGCATAAAGATCGTAAACTGACCAAAGCGAATGCCGTGCTTGCGCAATGCACCACGGGCATCCTGATCAAGGGCTTTCACTTCATCGGCCACTTCACCACGGGGAATAATGCCAAAGCCTTCGGCCATGCGGTAGGCAAAGCCCTTGGCGGCACCTTCCAAAGTCTCATCGTTCTTAAGACCCAACAGCGGCTCAAACCCGGCAGCAATCTTGCGATCAATAAAGTGTTGCAAGCGGCGCTGGACCTTGGCGGCAACATCCGCGCCCGCCTCATCATCAACGAAAGCCTCGACGACAGGCTTATAAATGTCATCACCCTTGACCAACTTGCCCACAGCCGCGTCGCCCCACATCAGGCCACCCTGTTCGGTAAAATCAATCTCGGGATCGGGGGCGTTATAGAAACGATCCGCCAGTAAATGAAATTGCGGAACCAACGCCTGTACGCTTGCCTGACGCAATGTCTTGGCCGCGTCCGGGCTGCCCGTCTTGTCCATGCGAAAGCGAAAGCCTTCCAGTTTCCCCACGAATTCACCTTCTACAGTGACTTCACCTTTGTCGTTCACGTCAGCCAATAACTTTTCCTTTTGGTTGAGCCGGCGAAGCAAAACAGACGTCCGCCGGTCCACAAATCTTTGGGTCAGTGCACCATGCAGCGCATCTGATAGGCGATCTTCTACAGCCCTCGTGGCGTCGCGCCAATGGGAATCGTCGCGCACCCACCCTTTGCGCTGGGCCACATAGGTCCATGTGCGGATATATGCCAAGCGTTTGGACAGGGTATCAATGTCGCCATCAGGGCGATCAATGCGGGCAATCTGCAGGGCCAGCCAGCTTTCATCGACATGGCCAGTCTGATGCAAATCAGTGAAAAGCCGGGTCAACAGGCTGGCATGTTCACCTGGACTAATCCCGCGAAAATCAGGCACGCGGCAGACATCCCAAAGAAGACGGACCGAAGGGCCATCCGTCGCACGGGCGGCAACGACGTCATCGCCACCAAGGGCCTTAAGCGCGGCCAGATCATCACTTTCGCGCACGCGGGTCAGCCACGAATCTTGCGTATGTTCCTCAAGCGTCTGCAACAAGCGCTTGATTGATCCAAACTGCAAATCCGTATTGCGCCACTGCAACTTGGACACGGGGCGAAAGCGGTGGTCCTGAATGGACTCGGCCACACCCTCATCCAAAGGCGGAGCCTCACCCGTTACACCAAAGGTGCCCGAATCCATATGACGACCAGCACGGCCCGCGATCTGGGCGAGTTCTTCAGGGAACAGATGGCGCATGCGACGGCCATCAAACTTGGACAGGGCCGAGAAAGCGACATGCTTAATATCAAGGTTCAAACCCATCCCAATGGCATCAGTGGCGACCAGATAGTCGACATCGCCATTCTGATACATCTCAACCTGCGCATTGCGTGTGCGGGGGGAAAGTGCGCCCATGACCACCGCAGCACCACCCTTTTGGCGGCGCAAAAGCTCTGCAATCGCATAGACATTTTCAACAGAGAACCCAACAATTGCGCTGCGCGCAGGCATCCGGCTTAGCTTTTTCGAACCTGTATAGGTCAACGTGCTGAAACGATCGCGCTTCAGAAAATCCGCCTCGGGCACCAAAGCGGCAATCGCGCCCCACATGGTTTCGGCGCCCATAAACAGGGTTTCTTTCAGGCCACGTGCGTGCAGCAACCGGTCGGTAAACACATGGCCACGTTCGGCATCGGCGCAAAGTTGGACCTCATCAACAGCCAGAAAATCACAGCCCATCCCTTGGGGCATCGCTTCAACCGTGCAGACCCAATAGGCGGCGCGCGGCGGCACAATCCGTTCTTCGCCTGTGACCAAAGCAACCACGCCGGGGCCGCGTTTGGTAACAATGCGGTCATAGACCTCGCGGGCCAAAAGGCGCAGTGGCAGACCGATCACGCCTGTGCGGTGCGACAGCATCCGCTCAATCGCGTAGTGTGTTTTGCCTGTATTTGTCGGACCAAGCACAGCCGTCACGCGGGCGTTCATCGTATTTTCCCGTCACCGGGTCGGGCTTAAATCGCCTGACCTTCAAGCTGCAAATTCAGGCGCTCCAGCGCCTCTGTCGTATCCGGATCAAGCGGATAAATCTCAAGAATAGATTGGTACACCTCGCGGGCATCCTCAGGGCGTTCTAGCCCTTCCATGATAATGCCCACGCCAAACATCGCGTCAAAATGGCGGGGTTCAAGCACAAGAACCTCGCGCAAATCGTCCAAGGCCTGACCAATCATATCAAGGTTAAAGAACGCTTCGGCACGCCCCGCATAAGCACCGGCAAAGCCCGGATCATGGTCAGCGGCGGCGGTAAAATGTTCAACCGCCTGCACAAAATCACCCGCTTCCAACGCATCCGCTCCACGGCGCAAAAGCAAATCAATCGTGGCTGACCCTGACTTTTCCCAAGCCGCCGAAATGCGATCAGCGATGCGGGCATGCGTCGCCTCATCCGCCTCCAACAGCTCTTGATACAGCTCATCCAGCGGTGCGTCCTGCGCGGCTGCAGGCGACAAAAGACCCAACGTCAGCAAAATAGCTGGCAGAACGGAATTGAAGGTGGGCGCGCGTGTGACCATACTTGCAATGTAGCGTCTCGCACCAAAGGTGCCAGAGGGGACGCGCGCAGAAAGCGAAAAAAGGACGAAACACATGAGCACAGTGATCGATGAGGCCGTAAAAGCCCTGAACGAAAAGATGGGCGGGGCCGGTTTTGACGGCGTCGCAAAATTCGTGATCGACGGCGAGGGTGCGATCATCATCGACAGCGATGGCGCACGCGCAGGCGACGATGAGGCCGAGGTGACATTGACCGCCTCAACCGACGTCTTTCAGGCGATCATGGAAGGCGAACAAAACCCAACGACCGCGTTTATGACCGGCAAACTGACGGTTGACGGCGATATGGGCAAGGCCATGGCATTGTCCGGCGTTCTTGGCTAAGCTATGGAAAAGGCACCGCTTTATGACGATGTGGCCCATGGGCCCGAAGGCGGTGCCGCCCATTGGTTAACCGCATCCGACGGCATCCGCATCCGGGTGGCACATTGGACGCCCCCCGCACCAAAGGGCACGATCCTGATCTTTCCGGGGCGCACAGAATTTGCCGAAAAATACGGCGATGCGGCGCGGGAATTCACAGATGCGGGCTATGCAGTTTGCGCGATTGACTGGCGCGGGCAAGGGCTTGCTGACCGGATGCAACCGGACCGCGGCCTTGGCTACGTGCGCGATTTCGCGGATTATCAATTGGACGTCATTGCCGCCATGGACCACGTCCGCGCGCTTGGATTGCCCGAACCTTTCTATCTGGTCGCACATTCCATGGGCGGCTGCATCGGTTTGCGCGCCCTGTTCAACGGATTGCCGGTCAAGGCCGTGATGTTCTCTGCACCGATGTGGGGCATCATGATGACCCCGCCCCAACGCCCCTTTGCATGGGCCGTGACACGGATCGCGCGGGCATTTGGCGTGGATGCACGGATCGCGCCCGGGCAGTCAACGCAGAACTACACGGCCAGCACGACTTTGGACGAAAACGCCCTGACATCTGACGCCGAAATGTGGGGGGTCATGCAGGACCAACTGCGCAAATATCCCGACCTTGCGCTTGGCGGCCCATCAATCACATGGCTTAGCGAAGCGTTGCGCGAAATGCACACTCTCTCCTACATGCCAAGCCCGGCTGTGCCGTGCCTGACGTTTCTGGGCACAAATGAAAAGATCGTCATGCCCTCCCGGATCCATCAACGCATGGCCAATTGGCCGGGCGGAGAGCTTGTGATCGTACCCGGAGGGCGTCACGAAGTGATGCACGAAACCCCGCAAATCCGGCGTAAGGTCTATGATCAAACTTGCGCCCATTTTGCAGCGCACCCTTAACCTTTGTGCGCGCGGCCCTATCATCTGGTTATGGGCGACGTACTGACATTCACAGACCAAGGCATCTATTGTCCGGCAGGCGACTTTTATATCGACCCGTGGAAACCCGTCGCGCGCGCCTTGATTACCCATGGGCATGCAGATCATGCACGCTGGGGCATGGGCAGCTATCTTGCAACGCAAACCGCCGCCCCTGTAATGCAGCACCGGCTTGGTCCTGAGGCCAAAATCGAAACCATCAACTTCGGCGAGACCCGTCAGATTGGCGATGCAGCCGTATCCTTCCACCCCGCAGGACATGTGCCCGGCTCTGCCCAGATCAAAGTCACAGTAAAAGGCGAAAGCTGGGTCGCCTCAGGGGATTATAAGACCGTCGCTGATGGGCTTTCGGAACCTTTCGAACCAGTGCCCTGCCACGCCTTCATCACCGAATGTACTTTTGGGCTCCCTGTTTTCAAGTGGACGCCACAGGATGTGCTGACGACGCAAATCAACCAATGGTGGGCCGCAAACAAAGCAGCTGGAAAATTCTCTCTTCTTGGGGCCTATGCGCTTGGAAAAGCACAACGGCTGTTAGCGACTGTCGACGCCGACATCGGCCCAATCCTGACCCACGCTGCTATTGAAAACACGAATGACATTTTGCGCGCACAAGGCATTTCTTTGCCAAAAACGATACGCGTCACAGCCGAAACCAACCTGAAAGACTATGCAGGTGCCTTGGTGCTTGCGACACCGGGCGCACTTGTGCAGCCATGGGCCAATCGGTTCAAACCTGCCGCATCCGCCTTTGCATCAGGGTGGATGGCGGTGCGCGGCGTGCGGCGCAGGCGGGCGATGGATCGTGGTTTCATCGTCTCTGACCATGCGGATTGGAATGGCCTCATAAGCGCTATCCAAAGCACTGGGGCGGAACGGATCTTTGTAACACATGGCTACACGGAACCGTTTGAGCGTTACCTGCGCGAGATAGGGTATGATGCGCACACAGTAAGCACCGAATATACAGGCGAGGTCGCGGAAGATGATTAGCCAAGTCATGCGACCAAACCTGCCTGAGTCGGATTACCAAATGGTAAAACCATGAAGCAGTTTGCCGAACTTTTCCGCGCAATCGACGAAACGACCAAGACGACCGTTAAGGTTAACGCGCTCGCGGATTACTTCCAAACCGCGCCTGACACCGACAAGCTTTGGACGATTGCGCTGTTCACCGGGCGGCGTCCCAAACGGGTTATCACAGCGACAAAATTGCGCACTTGGGCGGCCGAAGCAGCGGATATTCCGCTTTGGCTTTTTGAGGAATCCTACAGCGTTGTGGGCGATCTTGCCGAAACCATTTCCCTTGTGTTGCCCGACAACGAACAACATCAAGATCGCACACTAACTGACTGGATAACAAATTTAAAATCGCTCTCGAACCTTGAAGAGTCTGACCAGAAAATCGGCATTCTAAACGCCTGGTCAACCCTTCCCACGCGCGAGCGTTTCTTGTTCACGAAGCTCCTCACTGGTGGGTTTCGGATCGGGATCAGTGCAAAGCTGATCACGCGCGCCCTTGCGCGTGCGACAGGGCAGGATGAGGCCACATTAACCCACCGTTTGATGGGGAAATGGACGCCCGAAACCACCATATGGCACGCCCTGATCGAGGCCGATGACCCAGCCATTGACCTTTCGCGCCCCTACCCGTTTTATCTTGCCTATGGGCTTGAGGATTTGGATGCGCTTGGTGATCCAACCCATTGGCATGTCGAAAGAAAATGGGATGGAATCCGGGGACAATTCATCCTGCGAAGTGGCGAACATTTCATCTGGTCGCGCGGTGAAGACCTGATGACGGATCGCTTTCCAGAGCTTGCGCAACTGAAAGACTACCTTCCCGACGGCACGGTAATCGACGGCGAAATCCTTGGTTTCGCCGACGAGACACCGCTTAGCTTTAACGCACTGCAAAAACGGATCGGACGCAAAACAGTTCCCAAAAAACTGTTGGCCGAGGCCCCGGTGATTATCATGGCCTATGATGTGCTTGAAATGAAGGGTGCGGATATACGGACCGAAACATTCAAAACACGCCGTAACCACCTTGAATCTCTTTTGAAAAACACACCTGATAGTGCACCTATTCGACTATCGCCCTCTGTGCCTTTCACTGATTGGAACAGCCTTGCCGCAGAGCGCGCAAAATCCCGCGATCTGCATGCCGAAGGCCTCATGCTCAAGCGTTTTCGCTCGCCCTATCTTGCGGGGCGCAAAAAGGGTGACTGGTGGAAATGGAAGGTCGATCCGTTAACGATTGATGCGGTGATGATCTATGCACAATCGGGGTCCGGGCGGCGCGCGAACCTGTTTACAGACTATACATTTGCCGTGTGGAACGGCAACGATTTGACCCCGTTTACAAAGGCTTATTCCGGACTGACCGACAAGGAATTCCGCGAAATTACCGCTTGGGTGCGCAAGAATACGTTGCAGAAATTCGGCCCCGTGCGGCAGGTCACCCCGGAACATGTGTTCGAGATCGCGTTTGAAGGTATCCAAGCCTCGCCCCGCCACAAATCAGGGGTTGCGCTGCGCTTTCCGCGTATGCTCCGCTGGCGTAAAGATAAACCGTTGAATGAGGCGAACACGTTGGACGATTTGAAAGAGATGTTGGCGATCTATGGCTAAACCAACCGCCCCCTTACCGCCCGCGCCCTTGCCCGTCGAACAAACCGCGCCCGACGGGGCCTGCGACACGCATGTGCATCTTCTGGCGGGCCCGGATGAACTGCCGCTTTACGCTGGTCGCACCCAAGACCCGGCGCAAAGCTACGCTGCCTATCTATCTGATTACAAAGCACACCTTGCCAGTCTTGGAATCACCCGCGGCGTGATTGTGCAATCCATTTTCTATGGCACAGACAACACGATCACCGTGAATGCCCTGCGCGATATGGGCCCCGGTTTCGCAGGGATTGGCCTGCTGCCCGATGATGCAAGCGACGCTGATCTGGATCAATTCGTCGCCTGGAACCTCAAGGGTGTGCGCCTGAACTACGTCCATGGCGGCGTCCTGACCTGGGAGGGCGCACAGGCGATGGCCCCAAGCTTGGCCGCGCGTGGCCTGCACATCCAGATGCTCATGCACGCCGATCTACATATGGCAGAGCTTGCGCAAGATATCGCGACCCTGCCCGTTCCTGTTGTTTTCGATCACATCGGCTGGCCCTCGGATATGTCCAAAGGCCCTGCGCACCATGGGTTTCAAGCGCTGTGCAACGCGCTACGCGACGGGGACGCTTATGTGAAACTTTCCGGCCTCTACCGTTTGTCAAATGCGCCCTACGTCGAAACCGACGCATACGTCCGCGCACTCGTGCAGGCCAACCCAAAGCGGTGTCTTTGGGGATCAGATTGGCCGCATATCATGCTGAACGGGGCCAAGATGCCGCAAGGGGCCGACCTGTGGCATGCTTTCCTGCGTGCGGTGCCAGATGCAGACACGCGCCACCAAATCCTTGTGCAGAACCCAAGCGAACTTTACGGTTTTTAAGGCATTTTGCTTCCCCTTTGAGCGATGGAACCCTATGTAGGGTCCAAGCTTGAACAAGAGGTAAACAGATGCGCTTTCCCACACCCGTTTATGATGCAAACGCCAGCGGCGCGAACGCCTTCGGCGACCTGCCAGAGTGGGACCTGACCGACCTTTACCCATCCGAGGACAGCGCCGAGCTTAAGCGCGATATGGCGTGGTTGGAAACCGAATGTTCCGACTTCGCGCAAAGCTATGAAGGCAAACTGGCCGATCTGTCAGCCGCTGATCTCCTCAAAGCCGTGCAGCGCTATGAGGAAATCGACGTGATCGCCGGGCGCATCATGTCCTACGCTGGCCTGCGCTATTACCAAGTCACAACCGACGCCGACCGCGCCAAATTCATGGCCGATTGTCAGGACAAAATCACCGCCTACACGACGCCGCTGGTGTTCTACGGGCTGGAATTCAACCGGATCGACGATGAACACCTTACAAAACTTCTGAACGAAAACAAAGATCTCGCCCGCTACAAACCCGTTTTTGACCGCATGCGCGCGATGAAGCCCCACCAATTGTCGGACGAGTTGGAAAAGTTCCTCCACGACCAATCCACTGTCGGGGCCGCCGCGTGGAACCGGCTCTTTGATGAGACCATGGCAGGGCTGGAATTCGACGTCGACGGCGAAGTCCTCAACCTCGAAGCCACGCTCAACCTGCTCACCGACCAAGACCGCGACAAGCGCGAAGCGGCAACCCATGCGCTGGCCAAAGTCTTTCAGGAGAACATCAAAATCTTCGCCCGCGTGCACAACACGCTTGCCAAGGAAAAGGAAATCGAAGACCGCTGGCGCAACATGCCGACCCCGCAAACCGGGCGGCACTTGTCCAATCACGTCGAACCCGAAGTGGTCGAGGCCCTGCGCAACGCCGTCGTCAAAGCCTACCCGCGCCTAAGCCACCGGTATTACAAGCTGAAAGCCAAATGGCTGGGGCTTGAGCGGATGGAAACATGGGACCGCAACGCGCCGCTGCCGATGGAAGACGAACGGCTGGTGGATTGGGACGAGGCCAAGGCGACCGTCATGGACGCCTACGGTGCCTTCGCCCCCGAAATGGCCGATCTGGCCGAGCCATTCTTTACCAAAGGCTGGATTGATGCCGCCGTCAAACCGGGCAAAGCCCCCGGCGCGTTTGCGCATCCAACCGTCACAACCGTCCACCCTTACGTGATGCTGAATTACCTGGGCAAACCGCGCGATGTCATGACCTTAGCCCATGAACTTGGGCACGGCGTGCATCAGGTTCTGGCGGCAGAGCAAGGCGAACTGCTCTCATCCACCCCGC
>CAYPVL010000033.1:32321-32670 GCA_964414165.1 uncultured Cognatiyoonia sp. | reverse complement strand
CCAAAGTGATCAACACCCCGCGCCAAATGGCGCGGGGTGACAAGTTTGGGGGGGCCCTTACGCCCCCCATAAACGACGACTGCCGCGCCAATGCGGGGCGCGGCAGTCTCTGGGAATGTGGTGATGGTGCAGGCGTGACCTTTACGGTTCTTGCAGCGCTTCCCCCCCACGGTAAAGCGGTTTGGTCAGATATTGCAGCACGGTCTTTTGGCCGGTGTGCAGTTCAACGGTTGTCTGCATGCCCGGACGAATGGCGATCTGCTGCTGGCGGGCGTCCAGATCGGCGGTATCCACCCGAAGCGTGACCTTATAATGGGCCTTGTCATCTTGGCGTCGCTCATCCTTGAAC
>CAYPVL010000033.1:15578-32311 GCA_964414165.1 uncultured Cognatiyoonia sp. | reverse complement strand
GTAATGCGGATCACCATCAGGATCGCGCGCGCGCTCATCCTTGAACGTATCGGCAGAAATCACATCGACAACGCCCGTCAGGCTGCCATAGACCGTATAATCATAGGCCGAAAATTTGATCGTCGCGCGCTGGCCCGGGATCACATTGGCGATATCCTGCGGCTTCACCTGCGCCTCAACGTAAAGCTCTTCGCCCAAGGGGGTAAGCTGGAAAATCTCTTCACCGGGGCGCACCACGCCGCCGATGGTCGTGACTGACAGATTATTCACAATCCCGCGCAAAGGCGCGCGGATCACGGTGCGCGACAGCTGGTCATTGGCACTGCGCAAATCCTGTGTAAGCGAGGCAAGCTGTTGCAATGTCTCGGAATACTCTGACGCGCGCGCAAGTTCCGCCTCGGTCATGATTTCATTATACTTGGCCGTCGCATCCGCATCACGCTTGCGCGCGGCAGTCACCTCGATCAGCGCAACAATCTCGCGCGCCAGCATATCTTCCATTGCAGCAAGTTCGCGCTGGGTCTCAGCCATAACAGCACGCGCCCCCTCGACCTTGGTCGTATAGTCCGACTGGCGCGCCGACAACAAAGCCCGCTCTGAGGCCACAATATGCGGGCTGCGCGTAGCGATCTCATCCGGCACCGCAAATTCAAACTGCCCCGCAATCTCGGCTTCAAGGCGCAGGCGCTTGATCTCATGGGCGAGCACCTGATCTTCCAGATCGCCCACGGTGGCCGAAAACTGCGTACCGCGCAGACGGGCGAGCACATCCCCCTCTTCCACGATATCGCCTTCGCTGACCAACAATTCCGCCAGAATACCGCCCTCAAGGTTCTGAATGATCTGCGGGCGCGAGGCCGGAACAACCTCGCCCTTGGCGCGGACAATCTCATCCAATGGCGCGAACTTTGCCCAGCCCACAAAGACAGCCAGCGTCAAAAACACAAGCCAGATCGTCAGGCTGGGGCCGCGCATCTGGCCCGAGAATTCTGCATCAATCGTTGCCATCGCCCTATCCTGCCTTCTTCTTCATATGCGCCAGTACCTCATCGCGCGGACCATCCACGCTCAGTCGCCCATTCTGCAAAATCATCGTGCGGCTGGTGAGGGACAGGATCGGAATGCGGTGCGTTGCAATCACAGCCGTGCGCCCCTCAAGCCATGTCTCTAGACGGCTGACCAATGTGGCCTCAAGCGTCTGATCCAAGGCGGCGGTCGGTTCATCGAGCAAACAAATGCTTGGGTCCTGCAACCACAACCGCGCCCAGCCAATCGACTGGCGCTGCCCAATGGACAGCCCTTCGCCGCCATCGCGGATATCCAGATCAAGACCCTTGGGATGATTGCGCACAAACGGCCCCAGCCCGGCGAAATCCAAGGCCGCAAGCAGGCGATCATCATCACGCTCAAGCAGACTCAGGTTCAGATTGTCGCGCAACGTGCCTGCAAACAGACGCACCTCTTGGGACAAATACCCAATCGCGCGGCGCAGGTCGCGGGCCATCACCTGGCCCATATCGACGCCATCAATCAGCACACGGCCCGAGGTCGGCTGATGCAGACCCGACAGCACCTTCAACAAAGTCGACTTGCCTGACCCATTCGCCCCCAGCACAGCAATGCGCTGGCCCGCCTCAATACGGAGCGCCGGAATGTCCAATGTCTTGGCCCCATCCGCATCATAGGCATAGCCCATCTCGCGCAGCTCATAAGCCCCGGTCAGATTTTCACGGCGCAGGTATTTGCGATCTTCCTCAACATCCTGCGGGGCGGCGACAACTTCGTCCAAAGCCTCCAACGCAGCCTTCACGTTCGACCACCGGGCCATTGTGGCAGCTAAGCTGGTCAAAGGACCAAGGGTCCGGCTGGTCAGGATGCCGACAGCGATGATTGTGCCGATGGTATACTGCCCTTGGAAAACCATGAACGCCCCGAACACGACGGCGGACACATACGTCGCCTGCTGCACACCTTGCGACCAAAAGGTCAGGGTCGTCGCCAGCTTGCGCTGATCGGATGTGGCAAGCGATGACAACGCAGTCAACTCACCCCACACACGGCGAAAGCGGTCTTCGCCCCGTTGGGCCTTGATCGTATCGGCGTCATAGATCGCCTCTTGCAACAGGCGGGACGATTTGATCGACGCGCCTTGGGTCGCAAGCGTCAGCGCCATCATCTTCTTTTGCAGAAAGTAGGCAGGCAACACCATCAGGATGCCGCCCGCGATCAAGATCCACACAACATTGCCCCCGATCGAGGCGACAAGGGCGAGGAACAGGAAGATAAACGGCAGGTCGGTCAGCGTGCCAATGGTCGAGGCGGTAAAAAACTCACGAATGGCGCTGAATTCGCGCACAGCCCCGAAAGTGCCCGAAGGCGTTTGCCCCGCGCGGCCTGCCTGCATCCCAAGCAGCCGATCCATCAGCATCTTTTGAATGCGCAATTCAATCCGACGTCCTGCGCCGTCCATCAGACGGGCGCGGGCGATGCGCAGGAAGGCCTCAAGCAGAACCGCGCAGCCCGCGCCAATCGCCAGCACCATCAGGGTGGCGGTCGATTGATGCGGGATCACGCGGTCATAGACCTGCAAGGAAAACAAAGCGACGGCGACAGCCAGCACATTGGCGACAAGCGATCCAAGCCCGACCTCAAAGATGATCCGGCGGTATTTCTTCAACTCGCCCCAGAACCAATGATCCTTTTTGCCTTTGGTGCCATGGCGGTTGGTTAATTCCTGCACAGCCACATCGGCGCGAATGACGCGATTTGCGAAGGCGGGCATGAATGTGGCCAAAGGCATCTCGGCGCGGTTATCGCGGGCTGTCGTGTCATAAACCGTCAGCGTTTCGCCGGCCTGTTCCAACACCAAAACCAACTGGCCCGAGGCCATTTCCGCCAAGGCAGGCCAATCAGCGGCTTTGGGTTTGCGCAACTTTTTCACAGCGCTTACAAGCCCGGCGGCAGATAAGGCATCGGCGATTGCGGCGTTCAGATCACCCGCCCCGACGGTCAATCGCTCAATCACGTCGCTCTTTTGCAGATCGACACCCAGATACCCGGCGTAAGCGCTTGCCACATCAGCGTGCCCCACTTCCGGCCTTGGCACATTCGCAACGTCCGCAACCGGCACTTCAACCTGTTCTGGCACAATGCGCGCAAGCTTGGCCCCGCGCGTCCCGTTCATGTCAAATGAAAGCACAGGTCCGGTCATATCTGATCCCCATCTACCAACACGCCCTTCAAGGCGGCGATCTTCAATTCCACCCGTGCCACATCAAAGCGCGAGGCCGCGGCCTCGCGTTCGGTGCGCACTTTGGTCTCGAATATGCCGACAGCTTCGGGAACAGTGCGTTGGCCTGCCCGTTGCTGTGCGGCAAAAATCTCATAATTCGCAGCGGCTTGTGCGGCGAGGGTCTGGGCCTGTGCCTCTTGACGCTGCAACGACACCAACTCGCCCTCAAGCGCGCGCAAGGCACGCGACGCGTCTTCCTGCGCCTGCCCCACACGGGCCTGCGCGGCGGCGCGCTGCTGGTCAATCGCTTCCAGGTTGGCACCCAAGCCAAGGCCCAACCCATTCGCAGCACCCACCGTCAAAGACGCACCACCATTCACCGCATCACCGCTTGCCGTGAGACCGGGCAAGAACCCTGCACGGGCAACAATTGCTTCTGCCACAGCACGCGTCGCTTCAGCCTCGGCCTTCATTACCGACAGCGGCTGGGCAGTCAGTTCTTGGGACAAAGGCGACAGACCCGAAATCTCCGACACAGGTGCGGCAGACATCGCAGCAAGTTCCGACATCGCGGCAGCAGCAGCCTCTTGATCCGAGGCCATATCCGCCCGCATCTGGTTCAGCTTCTGCTGCACAATCTGCAAATCAACACGACCCGACACGCCACCTTTGACGCGCTCGGCCATGACGTATTCAAAGCGTTCCATCTTGGCCATTGCTTCGGCGTTGACCTGCGCACGGGCCAAGGCCTGCTGGGCGGTCAGATACAGCTCAAGCCCTTGCAAGACACGATCATTCGTATCGGCGGCCAATGTCACAGCGGCGACTTCTACATCGGCGGCGGCATAGTCGCGTTCGGCTTTCTTGTGGCCATTATCAAATAAAACGGCTTCGACCACGAGGCCCGTCACAACATCCCCAAGGGAGGACAGGGACACAGACGGACCAAGGGTCGGAAGCCAGTTATTCGCGCGTGCTTGGGAGCGGAGTTTGGCAGCGCGCAAATCTGCTTCGGCAGCGCGGGAGTTCGCAGCCAGCACAGCGCTGGCGACCTCCGCGTAAGGGCCAGAGGGAAGAACCGAACGACGGTTTAAAAGGCCCGCGATAATCTCTGATTGGGTGCCATTGGCCTGTTCAACCTCAAGCACCTCGGGTGCCGCAGCCGGTGCCGCCTCTTCGCCGCCCAAAAGGGCCAGCGGTGCGGGCATCTTCAATCCATCTGTGGGCAAACATGCTGGCAAGGCGCAAATGCCCAGCAGCAACGCCGCTTTGGATAGATGTGTCCTGCCCTTGTTCATACCGCGCCTGCCCCCGAAGTCGTGTTTTTATTGATTGTCCCGGGTGGGGAAGAAGGGGCGCAGCATTCTGCGCCCCTTTAAAGTCTTAGACGACGTCCTGATTGAACGCGATCTCGCTGTTGATGATCAGCTGACCACCATCGGCACCGACGCTGTAAACATCGTAATCCTTGCCGTTGATTGTCTGCGTCCCGGTCTGGGTCGCGGCACCTTCAAGGTTTACGGTGTCCGTGTCGCGGCCATGGATGACCAGAATATTATCATTGGCGGACATGGCTTCCAGATCAGCAGATGACAGATCAACGACGCTGTTTTCCGCATGCTCCAGATCAATCGCGCCGATGTTAAAGTCAGACAAGGCACCGGCGGTGACATCGACATCATCGTCGCCATTCACATCCAGCACCATCAGCGTGGAATTGGTATTGCCAGCCGCGTCGGCCTTTTCAACAATCAGATGTGACCCATTTGGAACCACATAATTATCGTCAAAGCCGTAATAGACGTTCTCGCCAACCGGGCTGCTTGAAGCGGCGATTTCAATCGCACCATCCGCAGCGCCTTCACCCACCTGATGGATAGACACGTCAGATTCACCGTCCAACACGTCAGAACTGGCACGGATGATCGCACCCGCTGTGTCGTTCTGCACTTCGATAAAACCAGTGACGTCAGCCGCATCGGGCACATCTGTATCAACCAAGAAGGTCTCGTTGATGCTGGCGGTATTGCCTGCAGCGTCGGTGGCATCAATGCGCACGGTGGCGTTATATGTGCCCGACGGCACTTCGCCCGCTGCGTAAGACACAGACCATGTACCATCGTCGTTGACTGTGGCCGCTTTCGTGACCCCCTCAAAGGTGGCGGTCACGCTGGACCCAGCCTCGACAATGCCGGTCAGGGTGATGCCATCGGCGGCCTCAGCGCGGTTGACGATATCATCGCCTTCAACCGGGCCACCTGTTGTGGCCAGCGCGTTGACGTATGTATCGAAAGTCACCGTGCCGCTTGTGGTGGCAACATTGCCCGCTGGATCGGTTGCGATGACAGATACGGGGGCACCGGATTCGATATCGCCGGTTGGCACCTCATCACTACCGTAGGACACAGACCAATTGCCGTCAGCATCCGTAACCGTCGAACGGGTCACGCCCTCAAAAGTCACATCAACGGATGCGCCCGGATCAGATGTGCCGATCAGATCAACGCCGTCCGCGCGCTCAACCGCGTTGACGATACCATCGCCTTCAATCTGATCTTCGCTGATCGCAACTGATACCTCAGTATCGATCTGAACCGCGCCAGAGGCAGTGGCGGTATTGCCCGCAGCATCCGTCGCGACAGCCGTGACCTCAAGATCATAGGTGCCCACGGGGATATCATCTGCCGAGAACGTCGCAGACCACACACCGTCCGCATCGGCCGTCACTGTTTGCGTGACACCGGCGGCTGTGACAGCCACGGTCGAATTGGCCTCGGCCAAACCGTTGACAGCAACACCTTCGGGATGCTCGACCTCATTGACGGTGCCATCACCACCGGCGGCACTTGTATCAAGGGTCACATCTGTGATCGTATCCAGCACAATCACATCCGAGGATGAGGTTGACCCACCTTCCGTTGTGATCGTCACCGAAACCGGCACTTCGTATTCGCCGCCGGCAATTTCATCAGGGGTCAAGGTGACAGCCCAGGTGCCATCCTCGCCAATGGTGATGTCTCTGGTGACATCGCCCACCGTGACAGTACCCGTCGCACCCGGCGTGCCAGTCCCGCCAACATCAACGCCATCAGCGTAATCATCACCGTTCACAACATGATCCGCACCCTTTGTGCCAGATGTGATGCCAACGACAGGTGCCACGACGGGATCAGGGCTAACGCCACCTGATTCATCATCACCCGCAACAGCAGGACCACCCCCGCCAGAGCCACCGCCCAAAAGAAGCGCACCACCCACGGCAGCCGCGCCAATGGCAGCCGTACCACCAAGGCCACCAAGGCCGGCCAGCAGTGGCGCACCCAGCATCGCAGCATCAGCGCCCTGATCGACGCCCGCAATCTCAAGACCGCCATCATCGACAAAATAAAGGGAGTCGTCCGGGGACCATTTGCCAAAGCTATCAGCATCAACGTACTGACCATAAAGCAAATTACCCTCACCGGCGACTAGATCCACCTCGGCCAACTGACCACTGGCAGACAGGAACAATTTGTTCCCAGCCACACCATCCGGGGAAAAGAAGCCCTGCAAGGTGATAACTTGACCATCAACCAAGGTGACCTCAAGGGCCTGCCCATTTCTTGTGTAGGACAACACGCTATTGCGCTGCAGGTTCAACGAGATTTCTTGCCCCGCCCCCACAACAAGTGAATTCGACCCAGAACCCCCAAGGGCTCCACGCTCTACGACGCCCGCGTCACCACGGACAACGAAATCAATCGCTGACATATTTCTGCTCCGCCTCATATGCGCGCCCTCATTTGTACGGGGTCGCGTCAATTATCATTGCGACCACACTATCTAGGGGTGCGCGCAATTTCTAGGGGGAAAATCCATCTGGCGCGAATCAATTAGGCAAGATGGCCACAGAAAAGGGGATTTAAATAATATCGGCGGATTTTAGCCGTCCTCTCCGCTGACTTTACCATGGACGTGCAGGTTCAACGCGGCCCCCAAAAGGACAAGGAAGGCGGTGATATACAACCAAAGAAGCATGCCAATCACGGCCCCGATAGACCCATACACTTCGTTATATGAAGCAAAGTTGGTCAGGTAATACGACAACCCAAAGGACGCGCCGATCCAAAGCACAATCACAGTCGCCGCCCCCACGGTGAACCAACGCAGGCGGGCCCCGCGTTGGTTGGGACCAAAGCGGTAAAGCAAGCTTAGCGCGGAATAAAGCACCAGAAACGCGACGACCCAGCGCACACCATCCAGAATAGCAGCATTGCCTGCGGTGATGGGGGCAAAGGCCAGCACAATCGGGGCGACAATGACGGCCAATAGGGCCGTAATCGCCAAGGCCACAAGGCAGATCGTCAAGGTCAGGGCCACGATGATTTGCTTGAACCCGTTACGCGGCGGGGTCGCCGCGATCTCGTTCAAACCACCCATCAAACCAGCGACCCCCGCGCGGGCGGCCCAAAGGGCCAAACCAATGGACACAGCACTGGCCCAACCAAGCGCCTCTCCGCCGGCAGTCAACAAGCGATCCATTTGTCCGGCGATAATGTCATAGGCATCCGCCGGAATAATATCGCGCATCAAGGCAAGCTGTTCGACCACAACGGCTGGGTCAGCCAGCAGACCAAAGATCGCGATCACCGCGGCAATCGCAGGAAAGATCGAAAACATGCCAAAAAACGCAACGCCCGCCGAAATCAAGCTTACGTTGCGGTCTGATGCGGTATCCCACACGCCGCGCAGCAAATGATAGCTGCGCATGATCCATGACCAAATTTGCGTCACTTGGGTATCTCCCTGCTTTCAGGGGAACCTAGTGCAGCAGGGTGCCCCTGACCATCGGCAGTTTTGGGCGCATCCATATTTTGGCATCGTACAGCGCCCAGCCCTTGGATATAATCAACGGAAAATGAAGGACAGGCAGACCCGTGCAAGACATTTCGCATCATATCAACACCTTGGCCGACCGCATCTATGCGCTGAACGCAACGCAAGAGCGTGTGATCCTCGCTATTGCCGGGGCACCGGGCAGCGGAAAATCGACGCTTGCGGGGGAACTCAGCCGACGCCTGACTGCCCAGAAGCAGCCCAATATGGTTGTTCCCATGGACGGGTTCCACCTGGACAATGCGATTCTTGACGCCCGCGGCCTGCGCCCGCGCAAAGGCGCGCCAGAAACATTTGATACCGCCGGTTTATTACGCCTTATCAAGGCGCTGAAGGCCAAAGATGATGTCGTTGCGCCGTTGTTTGATCGCCCCCGCGACCTTGCTATCGCTGGTGCTGTGCATATCCCGCCCGATTGCCCTGTGGTGATTGTCGAAGGGAATTACCTGCTGCTTGATCAAGCACCATGGCGGATATTGGCAAGCTATTGGGATATCACCGCTTTTCTGGATGTGCCGATGCCTGAACTGCGGGCGCGGTTGATCCAGCGCTGGTTGTCGTTGAACCTTAGCCGGACAGTGGCGACGCGCCGGGCAGAAAGCAATGATATCCCCAATGCGCAGCGCGTTCTGGATCACCTACTACCCGCAGAATTTACACTTACACAAATATAACCTCAAGAACCCAACACAAGCACATGTAACTAAGCAATTTTTTAAGATTGCAAGAATTTGAAAACGGTTAACGCATCACATTCCACACGCAGCGCTGGTAGTCCCCTTGCGCCAGCGCTAGACTTCCCCAACTGCCGCCAATGAGCACATCCATGTCACCCACACCGCATGACAATCTGGTCGCCTGTCCACATTGCGACACGCTGCACGCCGAGACGCCACTTGCGCCCGGCGAAAAGGCCTATTGCAACCGCTGTCACGCGGTCATCATGTCCCACCAACCAGAGGCGTTCTTACGGATTGTCGCGCTCGCGCTGACCGCCTTCATCCTGATGCTGGCTGCGGTCAGCTTTCCCTTCCTTGATCTGGACGTGCAGGGAAATCACAACGCAACATCCGTAATCGGGGCGGTGATGGCCTTTAACGACGGGCTCGCCGTGCCGCTGGCCATCGCGGTGGCCTTTTTCATCATCGTCCTGCCGCTTACGCGGCTGGCGGCCATCATCTATGTAGTCGGCCCCCTTGTGCGCGGGGCCCCGCCCCGCCCCGGGGCGCGCGCGATGTTTCGGCTGGCCGATAAACTGCGCCCTTGGGCCATGGGCGAGATTTTCATGGTCGGGGTCACCGTCGCCCTAATCAAGGTCGCGGGCATCGCCACTGTTACCATCGGCCCCGCGTTCTGGGCCTTTATAGGGCTGGTGGTCATCACTGTCCTCAAAGATCAACTCATGTGCAGGTATACGATTTGGCAAGCGCTGGACAGATAAGCGGGCTGCGCACAGCCAAGGAAGAGGGCTTTGTGGCCTGCCAGAACTGCGGCAAAGTCCACGCCGCAGACCTTGCCTTTTGCACGCGCTGCGAGGGGCGGCTTTTCAGCCGCAAGCCCAATAGCCTGCAACAGGTCTGGGGGTGGCTTGTGGCTGGGATCATCATGTTCTTCCCGGCCAACATCTATCCGATGCTGAAAACCAGCACCTTGGTTGAAGAAAGCGAAAGCACGATTCTGGGCGGCGTGGTCGAGCTTGTGCATTACGGCAGCTTCGGGATCGCAGCAGTGGTCTTTATCGCGTCGATCCTGATCCCTATCGGCAAGTTTGTGGCGATTATTTATCTGGCATGGTCCGTGCAGAAAAGATCGGTGCTGAACATGCACCAGCGTCACAAACTTTATGATATCGTTGAATTTATCGGGCGCTGGTCGATGATTGATGTCTTCGTCGTGGCGATCCTGTCTGCGCTTGTGCAGCTCAATACGCTGGCAACAATACACCCCGGAATAGCCGCTGTAAGCTTTGCGCTTTCGGTGATATTCACGATGCTAGCGGCGCAAAGTTTTGACCCCCGAATGATCTGGGACGCCGACAGGAACGAGACATGAGTGACAGCCAAACCCCTGCCCCGATGGACGTGCGCCCCGCGAAAGCGGCTGGCGCGCGCCGGTTCTCATTCGTGTGGCTTGTGCCGCTGATCGCACTCGCGATTTCGCTTGGGGTCGCTTATCAAAACTATGCCGCGCGCGGCACAGTCATCGAGATCAGCTTTGAAGGTGCCAACGGGATCAAAGCCGGTGAAACCGTGATTAAATACCGCGATGTCGATGTGGGCCGCGTAGAATCCGTGTCTTTCGCCGACGGCTTGGGCGATGTGCTGATCACCGCTGAAATTGATCAGGAAATCGCACCATACCTAGATGATGACGCGCAGTTCTGGGTCGTGCAGCCCGATGTGTCGCTGCGCGGTGTGACCGGTCTTTCGACCGTGCTGTCGGGCGTCTACATCGAAGGCACGTGGGATGACGAAGCGGACGTGCAGCAATATGCATTCACCGGCCTCGAAGAGCCGCCGCTGATCCGGCAAAACCAACAAGGCACGCTGATCGTTCTGCGGTCACGCGATGGCAGTAGCCTCGCCGATGGGGCGCCAATCCTGCATAAGGGCATTCAGGTCGGCTATCTGGAAACCCCCCGCTTGGCACCCGACGGGCAAAGCGTAACAGTAGATGCCTTCATCGAAGCGCCCTTTGATCGGCGGGTCACAACGTCAACGCGGTTCTGGGATGCCTCTGGCTTTACAGTTACGGTGGGCGCATCGGGGCTGGCGGTGAATGTCGGCTCACTTGCCTCACTTATCGAAGGGGGGATCGCGTTTGATACGATTGTATCAGGCGGAACACCGATCCGCGACGGGCAGATTTTTGATATCTTTACAGATGAAGACTCTGCACGCAGCAGCCTGTTCGCCGACCCCGACCGCCCGGTGCTGAATATCGCGGTGCTGTTTGATGGGTCTGTCAACGGGCTATCGCGCGGCTCTGACGTGCGGTTTCAGGGGGTGCGCGTGGGCGAGGTCACGGACCTTGCCGCAGTTGTCGTGGAAGACCGGGGCGGCCCAAGGGTGCAGTTGCGCACGGTGCTTGCCATCGAACCGGGCCGGCTGGGTATGAACGAAAATGCCACGCCCGATGATGCGCTTTCGCTTTTGCAAAGCTTTGCGCAACAGGGGCTGCGGGCGCGACTGACGACCGGGAACATCCTGTCGGGCGCGCTTGTCGTGGAACTGGTGGACGTGCCAAATGCAGCGCCTGCCGAACTGGACGCCACCGCCCAGCCCTACGCGCTTTTCCCCACAACCGACAACGCGATCACCGATGTGGCCAACCGGGCCGAAGACGTGCTGACGCGGATCAATGACCTGCCGATCGAAGAATTAATGCAAGGGGCGATTGACCTGATGGAAAGCGTCGAGCGGCTGACCAATGACGAAAGCCTGCGCCAAGTGCCAGTGGAACTGACCGGGCTTTTGGCTGACACCCGCGCGCTTGTCGGATCAGAGGATGTGCAAGGCGTTCCGGCGGATGTGCGCGGAGCAATCGCCGATGTGAACGCGCAAGTGGCCACACTTATCGGGGATATCCAAGGGCTTGTTGGATCAGACGATGTTAAGGCTGTGCCCATCGAAATCAATGCGCTGATCGGCGAGATGAACGCCATCGTTGATGAAATCACCCAAGCCCAACTGGCCGACAAACTGGTCGCAACCTTGGACAATGCAAACGGGCTGGTCGCCAATCTGGATACAGCCACCCAAGGGCTGCCGGCGATCACCGAAGAACTTGCAGCGCTCACATCCAAAGCCAATGCGCTTGAACTTGAAGCACTGGTGGCCGAAGCGACAGCAACGCTTGATAGCATCAATGCGCTGGTCGGGTCTGAATCCACGCAAGACATTCCCGCCTCACTCTCGAACGCGCTGGACGAGATGGCGCTGTTCTTGACCGAGGTGCGCGAAGGCGGGGCGATCAACAACGTGAACGCAGCACTTGCCTCCGCAAGCCAAGCGGCGCAAGCGATTGAAACATCCGTCGCGGGCCTCCCTGCCCTTTCCAACCGGGCCAACGCGCTTGTCGCACAAACCGAGGCCGTCATTGCGGGCTACGGCGAACGCTCGCGCTTTAGCGCCGAAACGCTGGCAACCTTGCGCGAAGTGCAGGCGGCCGCAGATTCCATCTCGGCCCTCGCACGGGCGATCCAACGCAATCCCAACTCACTCCTGACAGGGCGGTAAACATGTACGCAAAATTCCTTTCTGCCGTGGCCATCGCCGCCCTCACCGCCTGCGCGGGCCCCGCCAACCGGCTGGACATGAGTCCGGTTCAATCAAACCTGTCCCTGCGCGCTGGCGTCAGCACAATCATGCTGCGCGATGTGTCCTTGCCGACCTATGCAGCCGCTGATGAAATCGCGCGTGAAATCGCACCGGGTGTCATTGGAACGGATGCCGACATCCTGTGGGCAGATGAACCGGAACGGGCGGTGACGCTTGCGATGACCCGGCACCTTGATGGGATCCTGAATGCGACCGTCGGCCCCGACCCATGGCCCTTTGTCGGCCTGCCAGATGTGGCGGTCGAAGTGCGCGTCGCGCAAATGTTGGCCGGGGCAGACGGGCTGTTCCGCCTGACCGGGCAGTATTACATCGGGGGCGATGGGATCGACTATCCAAACCGGTCACATCGCTTTGACATTACGCGCACATTGGTCGGCGAAGGCACAGGTGCCGTGGCCTTGGCGCAAGCCGAAGCGATCCTTGAGTTGTCCGAGGATATTGCGCGAAAACTCGCACGCTAGTTTGGACCGTTATTGCCCAACACCACATGCGACGCAAAGATAAGGAACTGTATCCATGACACGACTGATCACCGCGACACTGACCGCCCTCACCCTAAGTGCAACATCCGCGCTTGCCTGCACCGAAGAAGACGTGCTGGCGCGCCAAGATACGCTGGTGAACGCGATCCAGAACCTTTTGGCCGTGGACCCTGCAAAAGCGCAGGCGATTGTGGCAGATATGCAGGTCAAAATGGACGCCGCTGCCGAGGCAGGTGACGGCGACGCGGTTTGCGAAATCATCGACACTGCCGTGGCCGAGGCGACAGGTTAACGCCCCACAAGGCTGTTTAACGCTGTTTCGCCCAACGCAATGCAGCGCACAAACTAAGGGCCAGCACGCACTTTGAAACAACAGGCGACACCCCTAAAACCATCAAGACACACATCACCTTCACAGACGAAAGCACCACAGTATGAGCAACAGCGACATCGGACTGATCGGCCTTGGCACCATGGGGTCTGCCCTTGCATTGAACATCGCCGAGAAGGGCTTTGACATCGCGGTCTTCAACCGGACCACGTCCAAGACCCACGACTTTATCAAAGAAGCCGGACCACTCAGCGAAAAGATCACACCGACCGAAAGCCTTGCCGACCTGGTCGCCGCGATCAAAGAACCACGCGCGATTATCCTGATGGTGCCAGCAGGCGATCCGGTGGACGCACAAATCACGGCCCTCAAAGACCTGATCGGCCCAAATGATCTGATCATTGATGCGGGCAACGCCAACTTCCACGACACCAACCGCCGGGTGCGCGATATGAAGACGCCTTTCTTGGGTGTCGGCGTATCGGGTGGCGAAGAAGGCGCGCGCCACGGTCCGTCCATTATGGGTGGCGGACCAAAGGCCAGTTGGGACCGGGTTAGCCATATCCTTGAAGCGATTTCCGCCAAATTTGAAGGCACACCATGTGCCGATTGGATGGGCGAAGAAGGGGCTGGGCATTTCGTCAAAGCCGTGCACAACGGGATCGAATACGCCGATATGCAGCTGATCGCCGAAACCTACGGGCTGATGCGCGATGGTCTGGGCATGGATGCGGCATCAATCGCCGATATTCTGCAGGGCTGGAATGACGGCCCGCTGCAATCCTATCTGGTTGAAATTTCGGGCAAGGTTGCCGCAGTTGTGGACGCGGCGACAGGCAAACCCCTGCTTGACGTCATTGTGGATGCAGCAGGCCAGAAAGGCACAGGCCGCTGGACCGCGATTGAGGCGCAACATCTGGCCGCACCGATCCCTGTCATCGAAGCCGCCGTCGTTGCCCGCAATCTGTCGGCGCGCCGGGACGAACGCGCAGCCATGGAGGATCTTTTTGGCACAGGTCCCACACACATCGCGCCCGTAGACCTGCCCGTCAACGTGATGGAACAGGCGATGATCTGCGGCAAAATCCTGTGCTATGATCAAGGGTTTCGGATGATCAAAGCCGCCTCGGACCAGTTTAAATGGAACCTACAAGCCCCTGCAATCGCTCAGGTTTGGCGCGAGGGGTGCATCATCCGCTCTGCGATGTTGGACGACATGGCCAGCGCCTTCAGAGAAGATAGCGCGCGCCCGCTGATGGCCGCCCCGGTCTTTTCAAAGCAGATCGCAAAAACCCACGATGCGTTGCGCAAGCTTGTCTCTATCGCTGCCCTGCACGGCGTCGCGGTCCCCGCCCACAGCGCAGCACTTGCCTATTTCGACGCAATGCGCACCGCGCGCGGCACCGCCAACATGATCCAAGGGCAACGAGATTTCTTCGGCCTCCACGGCTTCGCACGGCTGGACGACGGTACAAGCGACAACCACGGCCCTTGGGAAAACTAGGGACGCCCCAGTCCCACAAGATCACCCCAAACCATCTCTTTGGTTTTGAAATATCCCGGGGGGTCCCCGATTAAATCCGGGACGGGGGGTCGTCATTGGAGCGCCATTGGTCCGAGAGACAATGGCGACGCCCCCTCCAAACTCCGCCACTTACAAGTCTTCGCCCTGATCGGCGAGGGCTTCCACAGCCTTGATATCAGCGGCACTTAACCCATAATCCCGCGCCGCCGTTTCAGCCGAAATATACCCGCGCAACAAATCGCGCTTCACTGCCTCAACGCTCCGCGCGCGCGGCGCGCCGTAGCCAGCCCCGCCGGGAAAGGCCATCAGTACCTTGCGCCCATGGGCCACGAACTGCTTGCCCTTGCCGCGCATCGGCGTGCCGTCATCCTGCGCAATCGTGGTCGGTGCCCCCGCACCGCCCCCGCGCCGCCCCAAGGCTGGATGATCGACTCGGTCAAACATAGCTTGGATATCAAACTCATGCCCCTCGCGCGCGCCAACGTCCATAAATTGCCCAAGGCCGCCGCGCTGCTTGCCCGCACCGCCTGAATCCGGTCGCAACTCTTTGCGCCAAATGATCACCGGGCCTGCATGCTCGGTTGCTTCAATCGGCATCGTCATCACACCGGACGGAAAAGCCGTTGCATTCAGCCCGTCAAAATCAGGCCGCGCGCCCGATCCGCCTGAATTGAACGTTAGCACCTCGGACCTGCGCGCATCGGCGGGTGCGGGCGCATCGCTGCGCGGGCGCAGTGAAACTTGGAAATTGCACAAGCACCCAGCCCCTTCGGCAGGCACCAAACCGGGAACGATCTGATCAAACGCGTTGTAGACCGCATCCGGCACGAAATGTCCCACGATATGGCGCAGCGCCACAGGTGCGGGGTGAATCGCGTTGACGATAGAGTTCACCGGGGCCTCAATTTCGAACGGGGCAAGGCTTGCCGCGTTGTTCGGGATTTCTGGTGCGATGGCGACTTTAAGCGCGTAGCAGGCATAGGCCTTCGCATAGACCAAGGGGCAATTGATACCCTTCTTATCCAACCCCGATGTCCCTGCGAAATCAGACACGATGCGATCTTCGTGCACCGTGACTTTGACCCTGAGCGTGATCGGGGTGTCGAACCCATCCACCGTCAATTCCCCATCGGCCGAGGTGCGCGGCAAAGCCGCAATCCGCTCAAGCGTGGCGCGGCGCGAATTGTCGAGGATGAAGGTGGCGATCCCGTCCAGATCCTCCAGCCCAAACTCCTCCATCATATCAATCAAGCGGCGGTGCCCAATCTCATTGCAGGTCGCAAGCGCATACATATCGCCAATCAGCTGATCCGGCTCACGCACGTTGCCACGCACGATGCGCACAAGGGTTTGGTCGACCTCGCCACGGGCAGCGAACTTCATGATTGGGATATAAAGCCCCTCTTCATAAACGCTTGCCGCGTCCGCCCCAAACCCGCGCCCACCGATATCAACGATATGGGCGGTGCAGGCGAAGAAACCCACCAGCTTGCCGCCATGAAACGACGGCGAAACCATGGTGATATCATGCAGGTGGCCCGTCCCCTCCCACGGGTCATTGGTGATATAGACATCACCTTCAAAGATATTCTCGCGCCCGATGCGCCGGATGAAATGCGCGACCGCATCGGCCATTGCATTCACGTGCCCCGGCGTGCCTGTGACGGCTTGGGCCAGCATCTGCCCTTGCAGGTCATAGACCCCGGCTGACAAATCCCCGGCTTCGCGCACGGATGTGGAAAAGGCTGTGCGCACAAGGGCTTGGGCCTGTTCTTCGACAACTGAAATCAGCCGGTTCCACATAACCTGATAGGCAACATTTGAATGGGTCATGCTTTGATCCTCACATCGATACAGCCATCGGGCTGGCGCGTGGCGTGGCGGGAGGCGGGAACGATGATCGTGGTTTCATCCTCGGTAATGATGGCGGGGCCTTGAACACTTGCGC
>CAYPVL010000033.1:14486-15568 GCA_964414165.1 uncultured Cognatiyoonia sp. | reverse complement strand
CTTCACGTTGCTGACCCCGAGACGCAGATCGGCATCGGCCCCGCCATGTCGTGGCGCAGGGTGATCCCGGCTTCGACAAACGCGGCTAATGCCGGGTCGAACAAGGGCCGGGTGCCGATGGGTGTGGCGTCGCTGTTTCCAGCCGCCTCGGTCAGGCGCGCGACACTTTCGGGCGGCGTTGTCGCGTTCACCGACCAGACTGTGATTTCGATATCCATTCCCTCAACCGCACGACCAAAAAGCTTCACGTAGTCTTCGATGAAGCGCGCTTTAAACGTGTCCACATCCGGGTTCAGCGCTTGGTCTTCGGTCAGCGTAATCGGGATTTCCCAGCCCTGCCCGGAATAGCGCATGTAGACTTTGAATTCTGACAGGATCGGGCTGGTGGCGTCGCAATTGCGCACGAAAGCCGTCGCCTCGCCCTGCAATTCGGCCAGCAGTGTTTTGATCTTGCCCGCATCAAAATTGTCGAGCGTCATATAAACTGACCGGTTCGCCTCAAAGCTGAAGGGTGCGCGCAGGAAACCGATGGCTGACCCAACTCCGGCACCTTCGGGCACAAGCAAGCGCGCGACACCCAGCTTTTCGCACAAGCGCCCGGCGTGCAGCGGGGCCGCGCCACCGAAAGCAATCATCGTATATTCTGAAAGGTCTTCGCCGTTCTCAACCGCATGAACGCGCGCCGCGTTCGCCATGTTCTCATCGACCACTTCAGCCAAGCCAAAGGCGGCGGTGGCAGCGTCCATATCCAGTGTATCACCCAAGACATCCGTCAAAGCCTGCCCCGATGCTGCAACATCCAATTGCACCGACCCGCCTGCAAAATTATCAGGGTCAAGCTTGCCCAGCACAAGGTCCGCATCCGTCACCGCAGGCTTGGCCCCACCGCGCCCGTAACAGGCCGGTCCCGGTTCAGACCCCGCACTTTCCGGGCCAACCCTGATCTGGCGCAAGCCGTCCACATGGGCAAGCGAACCGCCCCCGGCCCCAATCTCAACCATATCAATCACAGGGATCGAAATCGGCATGCCGGAGCCTTTCTTGAACCGGTACGTGCGGGCCACCTCAAACACACGTGACGT
>CAYPVL010000033.1:11508-14471 GCA_964414165.1 uncultured Cognatiyoonia sp. | reverse complement strand
ATCCTGCAAATCCTGGCCGGCGTGCCGCCCATATCGAAAGACAGAACCTTATCAAGGCCATAGCGCGCCGCGATGTTTGCAGCAAACACCGCGCCCCCAGCCGGGCCCGATTCAACAAGGCGCACAGGAAATTCCGCTGCATTCTCAAGCGAGATAATGCCGCCGCCCGAATGCATCAGGAAGATGTTGCAGGTGACACCCTCATTGCGCAAACGGCCCTCAAGCCGACCCAGATAGGACTTCATCAGCGGCTTGATATACGCGTTCGCGACGACCGTGTTGAAGCGTTCGTATTCACGCATCTGGGGCGACACTTCGCAGGACAGTGACACCATCGCGTCCGGCATCATCTCGGCCAGAACCTCGGCCACGAGCCGTTCGTGGGCATCGTTCAGATAGGAATGGATCAGCCCCACCGCGACGCTTTCAAAACCTGCGGCCTTGATCTTTGCCACGACAGGTTCAATCCCGGCACGGGTCAGCGGCAGCAGTTCTGCACCCCCTGCATCCATCCGGCCCGGCACCGTAAAGCGCATCTGACGCGGCAAAAGCGGTTCGGGCAGCGTGAGGTTCAGATCATATTGTTCAAAGCGCGACTCGGTCCGCATTTCGATCACATCGCGAAAGCCCTCGGTGGTGATTAGCGCAGTCTTCGCCCCGCGGCGTTCAATCAGCGCGTTGGTGGCAAGGGTCGTGCCGTGGATGATCTGGCCAATATCCGCCGGGCTGATGGCAGCCTTGGCGCACACCTGCTGCATCCCATCAATGATCGCGTTTTCGGGGGCAATATATGTGGTCAGGACTTTGGTGGAATAAGCGGTCGCGCCGACCTCAAGCACAACATCCGTAAAGGTCCCGCCGATATCAACGCCAAGGCGGATAGAGTGCTGTGTCATGGGGGATTCCTTGTCCTTGTTCGCTGCACGCTACAAAGCAAAATCAACCCCGACAACCAATTCCGACATCAGCAGAACTTAAAGCCCCCTTTTCAATCACAGAATGCACATAAGGGATGAAGCACCACACCATATCTCTTTGGTTTTCAAATATCCCCCCCCGGAGGGTCCGCACTATCAAACAGCACAGGTACTTGAATTTATCGCAAGCCCTGCACGATGGCTTGATCAGGGGGCGTATTCATCCCGCAGCACATTTTTCTGCACCTTCCCCATCGTATTGCGCGGCAATTCTGTACGTAGAATATAACGGCGCGGGTGTTTGAAGCGGGCCAGAACAGGTTCGACCTTTGCGGCAATGTGGTTGGCTGAGAGCGCCGTGCCGCCATCCAGCACCACCGCCGCGAGCACGCTTTCCCCGAAATCAGGATGGGCAACACCGAACACCGCGCTTTCCAGCACCCCGTCAATATCGTTGATCACGTCTTCGATTTCCTTGGGGTAGATATTATAGCCGCCCGAAATGATCAGATCCTTGTGGCGCCCCACGATCGACATCCGCCCTTCGGCATCCATCACCCCCAGATCACCGGTGATGAAAAAGCCGTTCTCGCGCAACTCTTCTGCGGTTTTTTCGGGCATATTGCGGTAGCCTTGAAAGACATTGTCACCGCGTACCTCGATCATCCCGATCTCGCCTACTGGCAGCGTATCGCCTGTCTCTGGGTTGGTGATCACCACCTCGGTGCCCGGCAAAGCATAGCCAACGGTGCCCGCGACGCGCGCGCCCTTTAAGGGATTCGAGGTGATCATATTCGTCTCGGTCATCCCGTAGCGTTCAAGGATGCGGTGCCCCGTGCGCGCCTCAAACGCCACATGCGTTTCGGCCAAAAGCGGGGCAGAACCAGAAATAAACAGCCGCATCTTCGCACAAAGGTCGCGGGTCAATGCCCTGTCCCCCAACAGCCGCGTATAAAACGTCGGCACCCCCATCATAAGCGTGGATTTCGGAAGCTCTGCGATCACCGCATCCTGTTCAAAACCACCCATCAGACGCACTTCGGCCCTGGCCAGAAGGCAGGTGTTCATCGCCACAAAAAGCCCGTGGGTGTGGAAGATCGGCAACGCGTGGATCAGCCTGTCTTGATCCGTGATCCCCCAAAGATCGGTGAGCGTTTGCGCGTTTGACAGCAGATTCTTATGGGACAGCATCGCCCCTTTCGCGCGCCCTGTCGTGCCGGATGTATAAAGCAAAGCCGCCAGATCGTCAGGGCCACGCGGGACAGTATTGAAAGTCGTGGGCGCGCCATCAGCCGCGGTGACAAGGCTGCCAGTGCCGTCGGCCCCAAGGGTCAGCACGGTGATCTTTGCGCCGGCGCAAAGCGCGCTTAACATTGCCTTGTCTTTGTTATCACAGACCACGACACGGGGGCTTGCATCTTCAAGGAAATAGGCCAATTCGGCTTGTGTGTAGGCCGTGTTCAGCGGCAAATAGACCGCCCCTGCCTGCACAGCCGCGCCATAAAGTGCGATTGTATCAGCACCTTTCGGGGCCTGAACAAGCACCCGATCCCCCGCGCGCACCCCGGCCTCCGCCAGCACATGCGCGAGTTGCGCAACGCGTTTGATAAAATCACCATAGCTGATCCTGCGCCCATCATCGCAGGCCAAAAAGGGGGCCACACCTTTGGCATGGGGTGCGATCAGCGCATCATAAAGCGTATTGGTCAAAGGGGTTTTGTCCTTGGCAAACTCTGTCAGCAATCGCACAGATTGTGTGCCACCACGTGCCGCGTATCAAGGGGGCAGGCATGCAGGCAGACCGCTAGGGCGCAGCCGGTTAATAAGGGCACAGCCCAGACGAATTTTCCAAAGGGTGTGGTGGCGGAAGCTCAGGGATTCGAACCCTGGGAGGACTTTCACCCTCGTCGGTTTTCAAGACCGGTGCATTCGACCACTCTGCCAAGCCTCCGCTGCGGGCGTACTTAGTGTTATTATTTTCGGGAGTAAAGACCAAAAGTGTTTCGTTGAAATCCGCCCATCGCGCCACCTCGAGACTTCCAAAAA
>CAYPVL010000033.1:0-11498 GCA_964414165.1 uncultured Cognatiyoonia sp. | reverse complement strand
TTTCAAGACCGGTGCATTCGACCACTCTGCCAAGCTTCCGTGAAACGCGGTTTAGCGCGACAAATTCGCGGACGCAACCCTGTTTGCGCCTTGTGGAAATCCGCCGACAAATGTGGCTTCTGCCTTCCAAAACGCGCCAGAACTGTCTAGTGTTCCCCCAAACAGTGCACCACATCATGTGGGGTGTGCTGTCTTGCAAGAACAGGCCTTTGCGCAAAATGGTTGAAAAACAACTACACAGCAAAGCGAACAGTATTAAGGCGAGGGGCGCGCTATGTCGGGTAAGGCTTTGAGAATACAGGCGAACATGAAATATACGGTGATCTTGGTGGCAGGGCTTGGCCTTGCGGCCTGCGATGAAAATGGGGAATTCCAGATGCCGTCCTTTGGCGGCACCTCTGCGGCGGGCGAACAGGGCACGGCCCCGTCCCTTGCGGCTATTGGCGGCAACAGCGTTGAACGCGACGTTGAAGCGCCGGATGTTTTCTCGGTCACGGATACCGGCCTTTGGGATGGTCGTCCGTCCCTTGGCGGGGTCTGGGTTGCCCACCCCGATGTCACAGACCCCGAGCGCGTGATCATTCGCAATCAGGCCAATGGCCAGTTCGTGATCGGGGCCCTGTTCCGCCGCGAGCGTGAGAACCCCGGCCCCAGCCTGCAAGTATCATCGGATGCCGCCGAGGCGCTTGGCCTTCTGGCCGGTGCCCCCACACAGCTTAGCGTGATTGCGCTGCGCCGTGAAGAAGGCCCGGCTGAGGCCGAAGTAACCGACCCCGTGGCCGCCGTCGCCCTTGAAACACCCGCCGCGGTCACAGCAACCCCGCTTGATGGCGATGTGGTCGAAGATGTCGCGGCAACGGCCACTGACATCACCCCTGCACCGACAAGCGACGTTGCCAACGCGGCAGCCGCCGCGATTGCAGCCGCCGCTGCAACTGCCGAGCCAGCAGCACCCGCCCCCCCGGCATCGGCACCCGCCCCGGCCCCTGTCAGCACCTTGGAAAAACCCTTTATCCAAATCGGGATCTTCAGCGTCGAGGCCAATGCCAATGCGACGGCGGATCGTCTGCGTGCTGATGGGCTGTCATCCCGCGTTCTTGCCCAGAACAGCCAAGGTCGGTCGTTCTGGCGCGTCCTTGTCGGCCCGGCCCCGAATGCCACCGACCGCGCTGCCGTTCTGAACAAGGTCAAAGGCCTTGGCTTTACGGACGCCTATTTCGTGACCAACTAACCCCAAGGGGACACTCATGCGCGCTGCCACTCGCATTCTGATCACCACATTGACCGCGCTGGCCTTTCTCGCCAGTGCGACCACGCTTGCGGCCTTTGAAACCAAGGCCCGCGCCGCCTTTGTGATCGACCAGACCACAGGCACGGTGCTGCTTGAAAAGAACGCAGATGAGGCGCTGCCCCCGGCGTCCATGTCTAAGCTGATGACGATCTACATGGCATTTGAGGCGATTGCGAATGGGCGGCTGGACATCGCGGAAAAGCTGTCTGTGTCCTCACATGCGGCCAGCTTTGGTGGCTCTTCCATGTTTCTGGACACAACCGACCGGGTCACCGTCGAGGACTTGCTGCGCGGTGTGATCGTCCTGTCGGGCAATGACGCAAGCGTCGTTTTGGCCGAAGCCCTGTCACCCGACGGTTCCGAGGGCGGCTTTGCCCGCTACATGACCGAACGCGGCCGCGAAATGGGGATGACCAATTCCACCTTCTCCAACGCCAGCGGCTGGCCTGCAACGGGGCACCGCATGTCGATGCGCGATCTGGCGCTCTTGGCCGAGCGGATTATCGTGGACTACCCCACCTACTATCCACTGTTTGCCGAGACTGAATTTGCCTTTGATGGCCGCGTCCCGTCCAATTCCCAAAACCGCAATCCGATCCTACAGATGGGGATCGGTGCGGATGGGCTGAAAACCGGTCACACGCAAGAGGCCGGTTACGGCCTTGTCGGATCAGCCAAGCAAGGGGATCGCCGGATCATCTTTGTGATCACGGGTCTGCAATCTGCCGAACAACGCGCCGAAGAAAGCGCAAAGATCGTCAACTGGGCCTTCCGTCAGTTCGCCCAGAAAGACCTGCTGGAGGCAGGCACGCGGATTGCGGATGCCGACGTCTGGATGGGCGAGGCCCCGACTGTTGGTCTGACAGTGGCCGAAGATATTTCCCTTCTCGTCCCTGCCCTGCGCGCGGATCAGGTCGCGGCAAACGTCATCTATGACGGCCCGCTTGAGGCCCCGATCGCGGCAGGCCAAAAGGTGGGCGAATTGGTGATTACGCTGGAAGATTTGCCCGAACAGCGCTTTCCCGTTGTCACGTCTGACGCCGTCCCCGCCGGTGGCTTTGAAACCCGCCTGCGTGTGGCAGCCATGGTCGTGATGGACAAAATTCGCGCACTGCGCGCCGGCGAAGAAGAGCCTGCGTAAGTGCCCAAAGGACGGTTCATCACATTTGAAGGCATTGACGGTTCGGGCAAATCCACCCAAGCCCGCCGCCTTGCAGATCGCCTTGGCGATGCGATCCTGACCCGCGAACCGGGTGGCAGCAAAGGGGCCGAAGAAATCCGGCAGTTGGTGCTGACAGGTGAACCTGATCGCTGGTCGGCAGAAACTGAAATCCTGCTGTTTACCGCCGCCCGCCGTGATCATCTGGAAAAGACGATTGAACCGGCGCTGGCTGCGGGTAAAACCATCATTTCCGATCGTTTCGCCGACAGCACCCGTGTCTATCAGGGTGCCACGCGTGGTGATCTGCGGCATATGGTGGATCAACTGCACGCACTGATGATCGGGCGCGAGCCTGATTTGACCTTCATTATTGATATGGACCCCGCCACCGCCCTTGCCCGTGGCCTTGCACGCAAGTCGGGCGAGGATCGCTTTGAGGACTTTGGATTGGCCTTTCAGGAAACGCTGCGCCACGGGTTTCTGGCCTTGGCCAAGGCGCATCAGCGCTGCGTGTTGATCGACGGAAACCGCGATATGGACGATGTCGCCGCCGATGTCGCCGCCCAGTTCGCCGCCCGCACATGAGCGAGGACGCGCTGCCCGAACCTGACCGGATCGCAGGCGCACCGCACCCGCGCGAAACACCCGTTCTATTGGGGCAGGATAGCGCCGTGGCTGAATTTTTGGACGCTTATGCCGCAGGCCGCTTGCATTCGGGGTGGCTGATCACGGGCCCACGCGGTGTGGGCAAATCCACGCTGGCATGGAAGATCGCGACGTTTCTTTTGGCCGAAGCCCCGGATGACGGGCTGTTTGGGGCACCGCCCACGCCGACCTCTCTGGATGTATCGCCTGAACATCCCGACGCGCGGCTGGTACAGGCAGGCGCGCATCCGCGCTTGTACGTCGTGCGCCGCCCCTATGATGACAAGCTTGGCAAGTTGAAGTCTGAGATTACCGTGGACGCGGTACGCGGCCTCAAAGGGTTTTTCCATATGTCCGCCGCCGATGGCGGACGCCGGGTCGTGATTGTGGATGCGGCAGATGAATTGAACCGCAATGCGGCCAACGCGATCCTGAAAGAACTTGAAGAACCGCCCGAACGCACGACGATCCTGCTGATCGCACACCGGCCATCGCGGCTGCTGCCCACGATTCGCTCGCGCTGCCGGGCGTTGCGCTGTGCGCCTTTGGGGCCAGAGGTTCTGGCGCAGGCTTTGACGCAGGCCGGGCAACAGGCCGAAGCACCTGATGCGCTTGCTGCTTTATCCGGCGGCTCTGCGGGGGATGCGATCCGGCTCTTGAACCACGATGGGTTGGCGCTTTACGCCGAACTTGTGCAGCTTTTCGATGGGTTGCCGCATCTGCCCCGCCCCGCGGCGATTAAGCTGGCCGAAAGCTGTGCCGGCAAAACGGCCGAAGTACGCTATGGGCTGACGCTGGATTTGATCGACCATTTGCTGGCGCGCCTTGCGCGCGCGGGGCTGATGGGGGAACCTGTCAGCCAAGGTGCGATGGGCGAAGCGCGGCTGCTGGCGCGCCACGCGCCCGATGATCGTGCCGCCCGCGCTTGGGCCCAAGTTCAGCAGGACATCAGCGCGCGCGCGCGTCACGGACGGGCGGTCAACCTTGACCCTGCCGCGCTGATCCTTGATATCATTTTCCAGATTGAACAGACGGCGCAGAAAATCGCCGCCCCCTGAAAGCGGCCCTTATGAACACCCCAACAATCGTCGACAGCCACTGCCATCTTGATTTCCCCGACTTTGACGCAGAACGGGATGACGTGATCGCACGCGCCCACGCGGCGGGTGTCACACGGATGGTAACGATCTGCACGAAGTTGAAGAACCTGCCCCAAGTGCAAGCGATTGCTGACAATTACCCATCCGTCTACTACGCCGCAGGCACCCACCCGATGAGCGTCGCAGATGAGCCGATGGCAACCTATGATGAACTGATGGCGCTGACCGATCACCCCAAAATGGTGGGCATTGGTGAAACAGGGCTGGACTACCACTACACCTCCGACAGTGCGGCCAAACAGCAAGATAGCCTGCGCATCCACATCGCGGCGGCGCGCGACAGCAAGCTGCCGCTGATTATCCACGCCCGCGCAGCGGATGATGACATGGCCCGCATCCTGACCGAGGAACACGCCAACGGGGCCTACAGTTGTGTCATGCATTGCTTTTCCTCCAGCGCGGCCCTTGGCAAAGCGGCCCTTGATCTGGGGTTCTATTTGTCGATGTCCGGAATCGCGGCTTTCCCGAAAAGCCAGGAACTGCGCGATATCTTTGCAACCGCGCCCATCGACCGGGTGCTTGTTGAAACCGACAGCCCCTACCTTGCGCCCCCGCCCTTCCGGGGCAAACGCAATGAACCCGCTTATACAGCGCATACCGCCAAGGTCGGCGCAGAGGTGTTTGGTGTGTCTTATGAAGATTTCGCCAAACAAACCTCGGCCAATTTCGACCAGCTGTTTTGGAAAGCCGCATGAGCATCACCTGCACCATTCTTGGCTGCGGATCCTCAGGCGGGGTGCCGCGCCTTGGTGGGCATTGGGGGGCGTGCGATCCGCACAATCCCAAGAACGCGCGGCGGCGCTGTTCGTTGCTGGTCGAACAGACCGGCCCCGGGGGTGTGACGCGTGTCTTGATTGATACGACGCCGGATATGCGCAGCCAGTTGTTGGATGCAGGCGTCGGCGCGTTGGACGCAGTGCTTTACACACACGCGCACGCGGATCACGTACACGGCTTGGATGATCTACGCATGATCGTCTTCAACATGCGCGAACGTCTGCAGGTCTGGGCGGATGGGGACACAGGCAACGCCTTACTTGACCGGTTTGGTTATGCCTTTGTGCAACCCAAAGGGTCGCCCTACCCGCCGATCTTAGAGCTGAACACGATCAAAGGCGACACGGTGATTGACGGCGCTGGCGGGGCGATCACTTTCACACCTTTCGAAGTCGCGCACGGCAGCATTGAATCGCTGGGCTTTCGCATCGGTGATCTGGCCTATCTACCGGATGTATCCAAGATTCCCGATGTGGCTTGGGCGCATTTGCAAAACCTCGACACATGGATCGTGGATGCGCTGCGCCGCGATCCGCACCCAACCCATTCACATCTGGCAAATACGCTGGATTGGATCGCGCGCGCCAAGCCGCGACAGGCGGTGCTGACGAATATGCATATTGATTTGGATTATGAGACGGTTCTCGCCGAGACACCTGATCATGTGGTTCCGGCCTATGACGGGCTGCAAATAACACTAAACGCCTGCTGATGCACCGCACCTGCGTTCCTGTACCACCATTTTTCTGCGAAAAATGGCGCCCCGCATGAACGCGCTGATAGAAGTCATCCTGCCAGTCTTCTTCGTGATCGGCTTCGGATATGCAGCCGTTTGGCGCGGCTACTTCAGCGACAGCGCCGTTGATGGGCTGATGAAGTTCACGCAAAGCTTCGCCATCCCCTGCCTGCTGTTCCGCGCCATTTCGACCCTTGATTTGGGCGCTGATTTTGATCTGGCGTTGCTGTTTCCCTTCTATGCCGGGGCCTTGGCTGGGTTTGCGGTGTGTTTTGCGGGGGCGCGGGTTTTGTTCAAACGCGACGTGCAGGACAGTATCGCAATTGGATTCTGTGGGTTGTTTTCAAATTCGCTGCTCCTCGGGCTGCCGATAACAGAGCGCGCTTACGGGGCCGACGCATTGGCTGCGAACTATGCCATCATCGCGGTCCATTCGCCGTTTTGCTATGCTGTGGGGATCACCGCGATGGAGATCGCGCGCAATCAAGGGGGTAGCCGCGCCGCCCTGCCCGGCAAGGTCTTACGGGCGATGTTTTCAAACGCGCTGATCCTTGGGATCAGCCTTGGGTTTGTTGTGAACCTGACCGGGTTACCATTACCCGGCACGCTGACGGATGCGTTGGATTTGATGATTCGTGCGGCCCTGCCAGCGGCGTTGTTCGGGCTTGGTGGCGTGTTGTTTCGCTATCGCCCAGAGGGCGACATGCGCACGATCCTGTTCGTGGTGGCCGTGTCTTTGATCTTGCACCCTGCAGTGGTCTGGGGGCTGGGGCGCAGCACCGGCCTTGGTGTGGATGCCTTCCGGTCTGCCATCGTCACAGCAGCGATGGCACCGGGTGTGAACGCCTATATCTTTGCCAATATGTATGGACGCGCCCGGCGCGTTGCGGCGTCGGCTGTGCTGCTTGGAACGGGGCTTTCGATATTCACTGTCTGGGTGTGGTTGGCGATTTTGCCCTAGCAGGACGGTGCCGAAGGGGGCACCGCCCAGAATATTTCCAAACCAAAACGATGTTTTGGGTTTAGCCCGGTGTCATCCCGCGCAATCTTTCAGAGCGGCGCCGCAAAAGTTCCAGCGTTGTCAGCAGCAAGATCGACAGCACGACAAGCACAGTGGCTGCGGCCAGAATGGTCGGGCTTAGCTGCTCGCGCAGCCCTGTATACATCTGCCACGGCAGTGTTTTTTGCCCAGCGGCCCCGATGAACAGCACCACGACCACTTCGTCAAATGACGTGATGAAGGCAAACAATCCCCCCGAAATCACCCCCGGCAGGATCAGTGGCATCTGGATCTTGAAGAAAGTGCGCACCGGGTTTGCCCCCATGCTGGCTGCTGCCCGCGTCAGCGATTGGTCAAAGCCAACAAGCGTGGCTGTGACCGTGATAATCACGAAAGGAATGCCCAAGGCAGCGTGTGCAAGGATCAGTTTGATGTAGCCGGTGAGCGATTTGCTCATCCCCAATGTGTCCTCAAGCCAAAGGCCCAGCTGGCTGTAGAAGAAAAACATCCCCGTCGCCGAAATGATCAAAGGCACGATCATCGGCGAAATCATGATCGCCATGATCGCGCGCCGTCCGGGGACGTGGCTTTGACTTAGGCCAATGGCCGCCAAGGTGCCAAGTGACACCGAAATCAGCGTCGCGAAGGGCGCGATGATCAGGGAATTGCGTAAGGGGCCTTGCCATGCGGGGTTCGTGAAGAAATCGACGTAGTGCTTGGTCGAAAACCCTTCCGCCTTCAGCGCCAGCATTTCGGGCGTGAAGGTGAAGAAGTCTTGGGCATTGAACGACAGCGGGATCACGATCAGAATTGGTGCGATCAAAAAGAAGAAGATCAGCCCGCAGATCAGACGGAACCCGTTATGCCACAGGACTTGGCCCGTGGTCGCATAGGGCGGGACGCCTTTGCGGTAATCGCCGCTTGAAAGCCAATAGGTACACCAGCCGACCAAGGCCCCCGCGATGATCCCTGCGACCAACCCTGCCAAACCGCCCGCGATCAAACCAAGCAATCCGCACGCACCAATGGCCGTCCAGCGCCCGGATCTACGTGGCAAATAAGTCGCCAAAACGAAAGCGATGATACCCCCAACAACGGCACCAGCAAAGAACCCGGTGATCGGCCCCAGCCCCGCAGCCTTGCCCCCAAGAAACCCAAGCACCGCCCCGAAAAGTGCCGTGATCGGTACTGTGAAGTTCAGCGGATTGTTTTGGGCGATTGCGCGCTCTGCGGCGGTGATGGCCATGTCCTTAGCCCCCCAACTTTACGTTGTCGATGCCGACGATCCGGTCATAAAGCCAGTAAAGCGCCAGCACGAGCACCAGCAGGATTGTGCCAAGTGCAGCCGCCAGGCCCCAGTTCAGGCTGGATGAAATGTGGTAGGCGATGCGGTTCGAGATGAAGACACCCTTGGTGCCGCCAACGATTTCCGGGGTAATGTAGTAGCCAATCGCCAGAATGAAGACGAGGATCGACCCCGCCCCAATGCCCGGCACGGATTGTGGGAAATAGACGCGCCAGAAGGCGGTCCAGTTTGTCGCCCCCAGCGATTTGGCCGCACGCAGATAGCTGGGCGGGATCGTCTTCATCACCGAATAAAGCGGCAGGATCATAAACGGCAGCAGGATATGCGTCATCGCGATGATCGTGCCTGTAGCGTTGTTGATCAGCGCAAGACGATTGTCATCAGCATACATCCCGATCCAGACCATCAGATCATTGATCACCCCTTGGTTTTGCAGCAAGGCTTTCCACGCCGAGGTGCGCACCAAAAGCGAGGTCCAGAAGGGCAAAAGCACAAGGATCATCAGCATGTTGGCCGTGCGCATCGGCAGGTTCGCCAGAAGCCACGCCACCGGGTAGCCCAGCAGAATGCAGAACAGCGTGATCACGATGGACATGATCATCGTGCGCACGAACAGCGTCACATAGATGCGCTGGTCTTCCTCTTGCGCGACAACCCCGTCGGGGGTGAGTTGCAGATCGACCGAGGTCAGGAAGTAGCCGGATGTAATGGAACCTGAAAACGTCTTAATCGTCGACCAAACTTCAGGATCGGCCCAGTCTTCTTCTTCGGCAATCAATGCCTCTTTGAAGGAAAAAGACGCAATCTCAATTCCAGCCGCCGCGTTCAGAGCAGCCGCGTCTTCGGCACCAAATGCACCTAAATCAGCGGATGGTGCTTCCAGTGCCAGTGTTAAAAGAACAATCTCCCAAGGGTCTTCCTCAGCTGGACTGTCACCATCTACAGAATGCACAAAGGCTGCAAACTTTGCATACTCCCTTGCCGTTTTAGGTAGCTGTTCCAATGCAATCGATGACAGCGAAAGTCCTGCAGGCAGAGCCAACTCAACCTTATCTGAACTTTCGATCATTTGGGAATAGGTCGACAAAATATCGTTCGTTCTTGCGCTATCACCGTCGTTCGCAAGAAATATCTGTGCCCATGTCTCACTCTGCTCCAAAGAAGGGGCAGCCATCTCTAGAGCATCAACCTGATCTTCGCCGATATCATCAAGTGCACGTCCCATTTTCCGAAAAAGAGAGGCTGTCCCGGTTTGTTCATAGTTCAACCGACTGCCAAGGCGTGTATGGACTTTTGCTTGGGCAGCAAAGAATAGGTCGCGATAGATCGCCTCGAATGCCTCTTCTGATGGCAGGTCTTCAAGAGTTGTATCCCAATTTTCGAGCGCAGCGACTGTTTCGGGTATAGTATTGCTAACAATTCCATTCTCGACCGAGCGGAACAACATCTGCCCGATGGGAATGACGAAAGTGATCATGATGAAAAGTAGGAGCGGGGCGATCAGCAGCAACGCGCGGATCTTCTGACGGCGCAGCGCGCGGTTCAGGCGGGCCTTAAGCAGGCCTTTATCATAGGCATCCATAGACCCCGATGATGTCGCGTCTGTCATGATCATACCCCGGAAATACGCATGGCCCGGGCGGTCAATGGCCGCCCGAACCCTTGGCAAGCAAACCGGGTGGGCCAAAGCCCACCCTGCCCTGATTTACTGAGCGAGCCACGCCTGGAACTTAGCATCCAGATCATCGCGGTAATCGGCCCACCATTCGTAGTTATACAAGAAGGTGTTTGTGGCATTGGCAGGATCAGTTGGCATGTGCTGTGCCATGTCGATCCCAAGGTCAGCGTGCTGACCAACCAGCGGGGCCGAAGACAGACGGGCCGGGCCATAGCTGATGTACTTTGACTGATCCGCCAGACGCTGTGTGTCTGTGGCGAAGCGGACAAAGTCCAATGCGCGGGCTTCACGTTCAGGGCTTAGGCCAGCGGGGATGATCCAACCATCAAGGTCAAACACCTGCGCGTCCCAAAGCATGCCAACAGGCTGGCCCTGCTCTTCGATGACGCTGAAAAGGCGGCCGTTATATGTAGATCCCATAACGATTTCGCCATCCGCCAAAAGCTGCGGTGTGTCCGCACCGGCAGACCACCAGACAACGCTGTCTTTGATCGTATCAAGCTTGGCAAATGCCTGCGCCTGACCTTCGTCAGTTTCCAGCACGTCATAGACGTCTGCCTTGTCCACACCGTCACACAGCAACGCCCATTCCAGGTTGTTGATCGGGCGCTTTTCAAGCGCGCGCTGACCAGGATAAGTTTCCAGATCAAACAGGGCGCAGATATCGGTTGGCGGCGTGTCGCCCACCATATCGGTGCGGTAGCCGACAGTTGTGGAATAAACGATCTGCGGAATAAAGCAGTCAGACACGATCAGATCGCCGAAATCCTCGGACGCGGATGATCCGTCATCGCCGGGGGCAAGCACTTCGTCATGGTCGATCTCAAGGGCAAGGCCTTCGTCGCACAAACGGATCGCATCGGATGCCACAACGTCAACAACGTCCCACGTGACATTGCCCGCTTCGTTCATCGCGCGCAGTTTCGCCACAGCTTCGGCCGAGGATTCATCCCAGACAGCCGTCACGCCTGCATTCATTTCAAGGTATGGCGCAACATAGGCCTGCTGTTGGCTGTTCTGATAGGCCCCGCCCCAGCTGACAAGCGTCATGTCAGAGGCCATGTGGCCATCTGCGCCTGCCATTGATGCGGCAGCGGACAGTGCCGTTGTTGCCATCATAATTTTGCTCAGTTTCATGTTTTTCTCCCGTTAGGTACCCGGTTTGGTATTTTGCAGGGACACACGCCGGGCGCGCGCATCCCATGTTGGTCAGGCATCCAGCGCGCGACAGTCTTGCGCCAGCCAGCCAATTTCGATCTGCGACCCCGGTGTCAGGCGGACCTGATCGGGGGCGTTGCGACTTTTGATGACAAAGTCATCGGTGCCCGCGACACGCAGGCGTGTGCGGAAAATATCGCCCATATAAATGAACTCTAACACCTCAGCCTTGAGGGTGTGGGCATCGGGCGACAATCTGCTTTTGTCGAATTCCACGCGTTCGGGACGGATCGACACTTTGGTGCGCTCGCCCACCCGGGCGACGTTGACGGGCATCGCATCAATGATGTCGCCACTGTCGAGTTTGACGATACACGTATCACCTTTGATTTCCTGAACAACGCCTTCCAACGTGTTGTTTTCACCGATGAATTGGGCAACAAAGCTGTTTTGGGGTTGCTCATACAATTCATCCGGCGGGGCCAATTGCTGGATACGTCCGTTTTCAAAAACGGCGACGCGGTCCGACATCGTCAGCGCCTCGGTCTGGTCGTGGGTCACGTAGACCACGGTGATCCCCAACTC
>CAYPVL010000032.1:24693-32730 GCA_964414165.1 uncultured Cognatiyoonia sp. | reverse complement strand
GGCTGGGCGTTATCTTTGGCATCTTCGGTCATTCTGGGCCTCCCGGGCGTGGTGATTTGGCAACTATATGTGGTTTGGGTGACGGCGTCAGGTTTTTTCCCATGGGCAGATGTAGTGGTGCGTTGTACGTCAATCCCAAGAACAAGACAGGGCAGAGTCCATGAAGTATTTCGTTGTAGTGTGTTTTTTCACTTATTTTGGCGTGGCTGCAATGGCGGCTGGTATTTAAAGCAACCCGGCAATCCGCGCGCGCGCCGAATTTGATTTCGGCTGCCAGAGGTTGCGGTCGATGGCTTCCTGAAACCTTTGGGCGATTTCTTTGAGCGCGGGCGCATTGTGTTCGGCGATAAAGTCGCGTGTGGCCGCGTCTGCAAGGAACGCCTCTTCACACAGATCAAAGTGATGGTTTTTGACCGCCCCTGTCGTGGCTGCGAAGGCGAAAAGGTAGTCGACCGTTGCTGCGATTTCGAATGCCCCTTTGTACCCGTGCCGTTTCACCCCATCGATCCATTTGGGGTTCACTGCCCGTGATCTGACCACCCGCCCGATTTCATCGTCCAGCGTGCGGATTACGGGGCGTTCGGGGCGGGAATGGTCGTTGTGATAGATCGGCCGGTCTTGCCCTTGGATCGTGGCGACCGCTGCTGCCGCCCCCCCTTCGAATTGGTAGTAGTCGTCTGAGTCCAGAATATCGTGTTCGCGGTTATCTTGATTTTGCACGATGGCTTCGGTTTGGGACAGGCGCTGGGTGAACTCTTCCTTGGCTTGCTGTCCAGCGTTTTTGGCCCCGTAGGCGTAGCTGCCCCATTCCAGATAGGCTTCGGCAAAATCGGATCTGTCTGACCAAATGCGTTCGTCTATCAAAGCTTGTAGGCCGGCCCCGTAGGCGCCGGGTTTGGACCCGAAGATGCGGGTCTGGTCTTCGCCTTGCGCTGCGCGGGCAGCGGCGGGGTTCAGGTCGGCTGGTTCGTCAAGCGCTTGCACGGCACGGGCGGCTGAGTCCACCAATGCGATGAGTTGTGGGAAGGCGTCGCGGAAGAAGCCGGAGATGCGCAAAGTCACGTCAACGCGGGGGCGGCCCAGCACCGATTGCGGCAGGATTTCAAAGCCGGTGACCCGCCGGTTTGCGCTGTCCCATTGCGGTTTGACGCCCATCAGGGCGAGCGCTTGCGCGATGTCATCGCCGCCCGTGCGCATATTCGCGGTGCCCCATGCGGTGAGCAGCATCGTGCGCGGCCAGTCGCCGTGGTCTTGCAGGTGCTTTTCGATCAGCAGGTTCGCCGATTTCCAGCCCAGCGCCCAAGCGGTCGGGGTGGGGACGGCCCGGCTGTCGACAGAATAGAAGTTCCGGCCCGTGGGCAGTGTGTCCAGACGGCCCCGCGTGGGTGCCCCAGACGGGCCCGGGTTGACGAAATGCCCTGCAAGGGCGGTGAGGAGACCCGCGCCCTCATCTGGTCCGCAGGCACGGATCAGGGGCAGGATTGTGTCGTGGATTTCTGCAAGGACCGAGGGAGACGCGCGGCTTGCGCCGACGCCCCTCCCACCGTCCCGTATGAGGTGCTGGCTGAGCGCCTCGAGCCGTTCGATGGTGTCGCCGTTGGTGCGCCATGTTTCGTCGTTGGCGAGGGCGTCTGGTTTCTCCGGGGCAGGAGCAGCGAGGTCGCAATCAAGCGGGTCGATACTGATCCCAAAGTCTGTCGCCAATGCCCGCAGCAGTGACGCATTCTTTCCCTTGCCGTCCCCGCGCGGGACGCGGGCCAAAGCAATGGCGAGGTTTAATTCCAGATCGTCTGTCGGCGACTGCCCAAAGATATGCAGCCCGTCGCGGATTTGCGCTTCTTTCAACTCGCACAAATACGCGTCGAGTTTTGCAAGATCTGTGTCTTCTTCCCCCGTGAAAGCCGCGTCTTTGGACAGCCCTGACACCTCGGCCAGCGACATGATCTCGCCCCGCAGGTGTTTGATCCGGCGCGGATCAACCCCGGCGGCCTCATAATATTCATCCACCAGCGCTTCGAGGTCGCGCAGTGGTCCGTAGCTTTCTGCGCGTGTGAGTGGCGGTGTCAGGTGGTCGATGATCACTGCCGCCGTGCGCCGTTTCGCTTGTGTTCCTTCACCGGGGTCGTTGACGATGAAGGGGTAGATGTGCGGTGTGGGCCCAAGGATGGCTTCGGGCCAGCAATCCTCGGACAGGGCTGTCGCTTTGCCCGGAAGCCATTCAAGGTTCCCGTGCTTGCCCATATGCACCACCGCGTCCGCCCGCCAGTGATGCCGGATGTAGAAATAGAACGCGAGGTAGTTGTGCGGTGGGACGAGGTCGGGGGAATGGTAGGTTTCGGTCGGATCGATGTTGTAGCCGCGTGCGGGTTGCAGGGCGATGATGGCGTTGTCATAGCTGTGGATTGAGAGTTTGAAGCCTTTGGTGGGCGTGGTCCCCTCCGGGGGAAGTTTGATTGGACAAAGAAAGGGGTCATCTTCCGCTTGGCCCCAGCGGGTGGTGATCTGTTCCTTGAGCGTCCATGGCAGGGTGTCGAAGTGGGCTTTGTAGATGTCGAGCGGGAGGATTGCGCCGCCCTCAGTGTCGGCCCTGTCGGTCAGCCAGTTGGTGGGGCCTGACATGAGTTGGTTCATCAGGGTTTGCGCGTCTTTGGGCGGCTTTGTGGTGTAGCCGTTGTCGCGCAGTAGGTTGAGTGTGTGCACCGTGGCGGCGGGTGTGTCGAGGCCGACGCCGTTGGCGAGCCGCCCATCCTTATTGGGGTAGTTGGCGAGGATCAGCGCAACCTTCTTGTCATTGGCGGGGGTGCGCCGCAGCTGCGTCCAGCTTTTGGCGAGCTGCGTGACGTAGTCGATCCTGTCGCCGCGTGCTTGGTAGGTGGCGATGGGGCATTCGGTGGCGTCATCGAAGAAGGCCTCGCCCTTAAAGCTGACCGCGCGGGACAGGATCCGCCCGTCAAACTCTGGCAGGGCGACGTTCATCGCGATGTCGCGGGCGGACAGGCCTTGGGGGTCTTCGGCCCAAGCGGCCTCGGACGAGCCCGACAGGATTACTTGGAAGATCGGCGCGTTGTTCACCAGCAGTGGATTGGCCGGGCTGTCATCCCCGTCATGGGGGGAGCCTGTGGCAAAGGCGGTGCAGTTCAAAATGACCTCGGGCGGCGCCTCGCGGAACAGATGTGCGAGGGTCGCTGTGCTGACCGGGTCTTTGAGGGAAGCCACAAAGATCGGGAGCGGGTTGAGGCCTGCGCGGAGCAGGCTGCGCGTCAGCTTGTTGATAGGGTTCAGTCCGCCGCCTTGGACGAGGGCGCGGTAAAAGATGATGGGGACGATTGGCGCATCTGGCGTCCATGCATCCTGCGCGGCTTTCAGGTCCGCGATGCCCGAGCCGGGCCAGTAGACCCCGGCCCGCAGCAGGGGGGCGGGGGCTTGGGGGGCTTCGGCTTCGCCTAGCAGGTGCTTTGCATAATGCAGAAAGTTCGTCGCGTTTTGTGGCCCGCCTTCGACGAGGTAGGACCAAAGCTGGTCGTAGGCGTCGTTGTCCACGGTCGACAGCGCGCGCAGTTCGGCGTCGGGTTTGTCATCTCCCGGAAGGGCGGCGAAGGGGATGCCTGCGGCGTGCAGCCGCGCTGCATATTGGGTCAGCCCGTATTTCCAGTAGCCGGCACCCCCCAAGATCCGCGCGATCACGATGCGTGATTTTGTGGCGCAGTCGTCAAGATGCAGATCAACCGACATCGGGTGTTGCAGGTGCATCATGTTCGCCAACCGCAGGGTCGGGGGCGCGTCCATTTCGGCCCGCGCAGCAGAGAGCGCGGCGAGTTCTGTGTCGGCGGCGGAGATGAAGATGACGTCAGCGGGGGATTGGCCAAGGTCGACGGGTTCGTCGCCGTCGGTGATAGCTCCGGGGGTCGCGGCTAGGAGGTGCATCAGGCGGAGGCCCCGGATCGGTGTCCGGGGCGCGTGGAGTTAATCATTGAGGAATTTCTCCATGAAGATGGAGGAGTTGGCTTCGACGTAGTCGCCAAAGACCCCGCAATCGGTGAATCCGTGGCGGCGGTAGAGTTTATGCGCGGCATAAAGCACGTTGCCGGTTTCAAGTTTCAGCATGGGCAGTTTCAGATCGCGGGCTTGGTCTTCGATTTGTCGCATCAGCGCGTCGGCGACGCCCTTGCCACGTGCGGCCTCATCCACGAACATGGATTTGATTTCGCCGTAGGTTGCGTAGGCTTTAAGTGCGCCGGTGCCAAGGATCACATCGCCCTCGCGGGCGGTGAAGAACCAGATGTCGTCGGCCACAAGGTCATCCACGTCGAGGTAGAAGTTATCTTCGGGCGGGAACAGGCTTTCCATCAGCGCGTGGCTTTGTTTGAGCAACGCTGTGGCCTGCGGATCATGCGGGTCGGTGCGGGCGACGATGATCATTGGAGCGCTTTGGTGATGGCCCCTTGGTCAAGGCCTGCTTCGCCGATCACAACCAGCCGCGTTTCGCGTGGGCCTTGCAGTGGGCCGTCGAAATAGGTGTCGACGCGCGGGCCGACGGCCTGAAGGGTCAGGCGCATGGGTTTGTTTTCTACCGCAGCAAAGCCCTTGAGCCGCAGGATGTTATGCGCGCGGATCACGTCGGCGACTTGTTCGGCGAAGGCTGTGGCGTCAGCGATTTCACCGCGTGTGACGATGAATGACTCGAACTCGTCATGGCCATGTTCGTGTTCATGGTCGTGATCATCGTGATCCTCATCGTGGTGATGATGGTGGTGCACTTCGTGGCGGGATTCCAGATCGCTTTCCGCGCCGATCCCTTGGCCAAGCAGCACATCGACAGGCAGCGCCCCCATGGATGTTTTGACGACCTGCACGCCGTCGCGGCTTTCGGATTTTAGGCGGGTCGTGAGGCCATCAGCTTCGGACGCTTCCAGAAGATCGGTTTTGTTGACGACGATCATATCCGCACAGGCGATCTGGTCTTCGAACAGTTCCGATAGCGGCGTTTCGTGATCGAGGTTTTCGTCCCTAGCCCGCTGTGCGTCTACAGCGGCGACGTTATGCGCGAATTGGCCGTCATGCACGGCGCGCCCGTCGACCACGGTCACGACGCTGTCAACGGTCACTTTGGTCGAGATGCCGGGCCAGTTGAACGCTCGCACAAGCGGTTGCGGCAGCGCAAGGCCGGAGGTTTCGATGACGATGTGATCGGGTTTGTCTTCGCGGGCCAGCAGCTTTTCCATCGTCGGGATGAAATCATCTGCGACGGTGCAGCAGATGCAGCCGTTGGACAGTTCGACCACGTCTTCCTCACGGCAGGTTTCATCGCCGCAGCCCTTAAGGATGTCTCCGTCAACGCCAAGGTCGCCGAATTCATTGATGATCAGGGCGATCCGCTTGCCGTTTGCGTTTTGCAGCATGTGGCGGATCAGGGTGGTTTTCCCGGCACCAAGAAAGCCGGTCACAACGGTTGCGGGGATCTTTGCGGGCATGGGTTCGCGCCTTTGATCAGAGGTTTCCAAACGGAATGACGACCCCGGTGGGGCCGTCATATTTCATGTTTTGTAGGGCGTCGCGCTTAGGCGGCGGCGCTGATCATTGTGACCAGTGGGCCTTCGACGATTTCAAGCGCAAGGAAGACGCCGACACCGGCAACCATCGCGCCGACAAGGCGGGCGTTGATGGCTGAGGCCTCGGTTGCGCCAAGCAGCTTTTCAGCGACGTAGCCTGCGAGGATCGCCATGCCGTACTGCAGCGCTGCAAGGCCGAGGAAGTAGCCGAGCAGGACTGCACCGCCGATGCCGCCTTCTTGCCCCGCGATAGATGCGCCGAAGGCTGATCCGTGGAACAGGCCGAAGACTGCAAAGGTCGCCATGGCTGTGCCAGCGCCAAGCGCGCGGCCAGAAAGGACGATCCCGCCGATCACAATAAGTGAGGCGACGATGACCATTTCAGCCAGCGGCATCGCGATGCCCGCGTACATTAGACCGCAGCCTGCGATCATCGCGCCGATGTAGGCCGCAGGGGCCATGAAGCGGCGCGCGGTGAAAAGTGCGGCGATCCCCATGGCGAGGACGAAGAACAAATGGTCAAACCCAAGCAGGGGGTGGCCCACGCCCGAAAGCATGCCGTGGGCGAAGGTCTCCATCGGCATCCCGTTCAGCGGGTGGTGCGCAAGGGCTGGTGTGGCGGCAAGCGTCAGGCCTGCGGCGATCAAAAATCTTTTCATGTCGGTCCCCTTCGGTCCAGTGGTCAAAGGGGGTCTTCGAGCGAGGTGGCCAGTCGATCTTGTGTCTGGCTTACCCTCACGGAACACCCCGTCCGTATTTAAGGCCGGACGCGGATGCGCCCGTGCATGGCTGGTCTCCTGGCTGGTGGGTCATTGCGTGCTGTCGGCCTTCCCGGTTACCCAGTGGCCAAAATGACAGCCCGCTCGCCACATACAGTCGCGGGGGCGGCTGTGGTTGAAGGCCCCCGTTTTGGGTTGACCCGTCCACATTCCCATTTGATCCCCGATGCTTTGCATCATGTGGGGAACCATGCCCCGACTTTGTGCGCCTTTGTCGCAGGTCTTGCAAGGTTGAATCCGACCACGGCAGGGGTGATTGCGGCGCTTTTTGCGGGTGCGGGAGCCTCCGGCGGAGGTATTTAGACACAAAAAGACCAATATGTTGTGGATAACTCTGCGGGTTTTCCCAGATGCAGTGGCGTCTGCGTTGACTCACCCGCAGTGGCGTTGCGATGATGGCTGCCAGAGCAGAATCAGAAGGGTTTAGCCCCGATGCGGTTTTCCCGCCTTCGCATGAATGGCTTTAAAAGCTTTGTTGACCCCACCGATCTTGTGATCGCGGATGGGCTGACCGGCGTTGTCGGCCCCAATGGCTGCGGCAAGTCGAACCTGCTTGAAGGCCTGCGCTGGGTCATGGGTGAGAACCGCCCGACGGCCATGCGCGGTGGTGGCATGGAGGATGTGATTTTTGCCGGGGCCTCGACCCGGCCTGCCCGCAATTTTGCCGAAGTGTCGCTGGTCATTGATAACAGTGAACGCCTCGCCCCGGCGGCATTTAATGACAGTGACCTGCTTGAGATTACCCGCCGCATCACACGCGATGCTGGGTCGGCCTATAAGGTTGGCACGAAGGACGTGCGCGCCCGCGATGTGCAGATGTTGTTTGCCGATGCCTCGACTGGGGCCCATTCCCCTGCGCTTGTGCGGCAGGGCCAGATTTCTGAGTTGATTAATGCCAAGCCGAAGGCCCGCCGCCGTATTTTGGAAGAGGCTGCAGGAATTTCGGGTCTTTATCAGCGCCGTCATGAGGCGGAGTTGAAGCTGAAGGGGGCCGAGACGAACCTGACCCGTGTCGATGATGTGGTTGAGCAATTGGCGGCACAATTAGGCCAGTTGGCGCGTCAGGCCCGTCAGGCATCCCGCTATCGCGAGATTGGGGAGGCGCTGCGCCGCGCCGAAGGCATGTTGCTTTATCGCCGCTGGAAAGAAGCGGATGAGGCGATGGCTGCCGCGGCTGATCAGCTGCGCGAACGCACGACGGCTGCCGCACAGGCCGAGGCGGCAGCGCAGGCGGCTGTCAAGGCGCGCGCTGTGGCCGAGGAGGCTTTGCCGCCTTTGCGCGAGGAAGAGGCGATTGCGGCGGCTGTTTTGCAGCGCTTGCAGGTCCAGCGCGATACGCTGTCTGATCAGGAAGCCCGCGCTTTGGCAACGATTGAGACGCTGCGCGGACGCATTGATCAGCTGGGGTTGGATATCGCGCGCGAGTCTGGCTTGAACAAGGACGCGGGCGAGACGATTGAACGGCTGGAACGGGAAGCGGCTGAGATTGCGAAAGCGGGCGAGGGGCATGATGGCTTGCTTGCCGATGCGCAGCAGTCCGCGGCTGAGGCCGCGCAGGTTTTGCAAGAGCGCGAGGCGGATCTGAGTGAGATGACCGAGGACGTCGCGCGGCTTGCGGCGCGGCATCAATCGGCGCAGCGTTTGTTAGAGGATAGCCGCACGACCTTGGCCAAAAGCGAGGCCGAGGCCGAGAAGGCCAAGGCTGCGAT